>CAYOLB010000162.1:0-2142 GCA_964404675.1 uncultured Atribacterota bacterium
AACTTACCTTGAAATATTGCCAATTTATCAAAGAACAATTGACTCTTGACAAGTCCACTTTTGATTTTTAAATAGTCCGGTTTTGATTTTTAGCTAACAGCATTAATTTATTTATTGTTATTGTTCTGCGATATTGTCACCTTGGTTTTGTTTAGAGAAAATTACTACTAACAAAAAGAGGTGATGCTGTTTATATTGAGTCAATAAGCACCAAAATGGTCTCAATTAATTGATTTTCAGGGATTTGTCTTGAGTGGCTGGGGATAGCAGACGAAGTTCAAACCAAATTATTAGATTTAAATGAGGATATTTTTATATCTGAATTGAACTACTAATAAATATGTGACCCGCTAAACCACTCACTTTTTGGATTTCTTCACACTTAAATAATAATCAGTTTCTTCTTTCATATAATCTTCAAATGACACTAAAGGTTTAGATATTAGCTCCAATTTATCATTGGATATTTTACCTTCTCTTATAAGTTGGTAGCCAGCTTCATTAAGGGTTTCAATTATTAGTTTCTTATCATATGGTTTGTTATCCATAGCAGATGAATGTGGTCTTAGCACAGAACCTCCAAATTCAACATTAAAATTAGCTGCAATTTCTTCTACTATATGCTTTACAGTATCGAAGTTTTCTAATTCCCACCATCCACTGGTAGCTACAAGCATAATTTTTTTAATTCTTATATCATCATGAAATCTGGCTCTGGTACGACCATTTTTTTTCTCGAGAATAGGCTCCATTAATGGAAGGAGTCTATTAATTAACTTTTGCATATTTCCCGGTAACGGCACGTATACCGGAGTAGCTATTATTAAGATATCTGAACCTTTTAATTGATTATATACTGGCTGCATATCATCTTTAAGAATACACTCCCCAGGGTTTTTAAACCAACAATGAAATTCGCCGGTACAGGGCCTGATCTTTAATTTGTGCGAATATATTAAATTTATTTCAGCTCCGGCATTTTGCATCCCTTCTATAAAAGGCTCTAAAATCTGTGAAGTATAACCTTTGCTTGTTCTGGGACTTCCGTTAATGACAGTAATATTCATTAGATACCACCCCTCTAATATGTTCATCTTCCATAAATGATCCTTGGTATTTTTAAATATACCATAAACACTTTAATTGGTTAATTTTACAGCTTTTTTTTACAGCTTTTTAATTGTGTAAAAACTCTCGGGAGAGAGGACTTGAATTGATAACTCCAAAAATCTATTAGTAATTGAATATTGTTGTACAATTATGTTTCTGATTTTTAATTCTTTGAGGATTTTGAATTAAAAACTTAATGACTACAACGTTCCCACTTATATCCATTACTTCAGAAGAATTTGAATTCAAATATCTATTCATGTTATTGTTGCACATGAAATAATTTCTCCCATATATATGTTATGTCTAAAAAAATAATATCATTAACTATTGACTCAAATTGTATTAATGCAAAGGTAAATCTGCCATATATGAAAAAAATAGAATCAGTAAGTAAAAAAGGTTTAGTGGAAATATATAAAACCAGCAATATGGATACTGAATTCTTTGAGGGAAAAGGGTATCAAAAAGGATTAAGTAAATCAAAGGATTATAAAGAGGATATTGGCCCCGGAACTTGGGGTGTTGATAGGTTGGGACATTTCAATTGGGGTAGTAAATTTGATCATAATCGATTAGAAAATATAAAATCTATCTTATTTAAGGGAAGGAAAAATTTATCTAAAAAACAGATTAGAGATTGCAAACACTTGCAGGCTCATATTATTTACGATAGAGATTTTTTTATAACTTCGGATAAGCATTTTTTAAATAATAGTAAATCAATTAAAAACAGATTAAACGCTATTATTATGAATCCAGAGGATTTTTATAAGAAGATCTTAAATCTATAATGCTGCCTTCTTTAAATCCCCTGCTGAAACATGAAGATACCTGTCGGTAGTAGCCAGGCTGGAATGACCCAGAAGCGTCTTTATAATTTTTAGGTCAACTCCATTTTTCCTCAAGTTTGAAGCATATGTATGGCGCAGAAAATCCAAACGTTTGGATTTTCTGCGTTATCCAAACCTAAATAAAATCCAAACCTTTTAAAAAGATGCCCTGTAATTAAGGATTTTTATCAAAAAAGGT
>CAYOLB010000163.1:0-6053 GCA_964404675.1 uncultured Atribacterota bacterium
GCAAAGGCATTAGGCACTGCTACTTGAGAAATGCCTACCTTGGGCTTTGGTATTCCAGCTTTTTTTGACATTTCTTCTATCATCTGATGGAGCTCAGGTTCTTCTGATGAGTCTACCCATTTTACCCTCATCGTTGAGGTTACCATTCTAGGACCAATCAAATATTGAAATAATGTTATCCCTATCGCCATTATAATATAGACCATGACATTGCCTGCACCTAAATAGGTACCTATCCCAGCAATAACACCATAAAGTATAGCAAACATTAGAGTAATTAATATCCACATCCGTAACTGGAGGCTCATCTCTTTCTCCTTTGTTATATATTTAGAATTAGTTAGAGTTAGAGTTAGACTATAAATATTATAATCAGATTTATTTAGTAAACAAGAGAAAGATTATTCTTTTTTATTTTCCGATTCTTCAATAATTTCAGCATCAACAGTTGTGTCATCTTGTTTTTCTTTTTTATTCTGACCTGATTTGTTATTTGATGAAGAAGAATTTTCTTCTAAAGGCTCTAATGGTATAATAATCCAGCCAATAATGTATGCAATAATTCCACCTCCTCCAAAAAATATGGTTAATACGGCTAATAATCGGATAATTGTAGGATCAACATTAAAATATTCAGCTATTCCACCACATACTCCAGCAATCTTGCTGTCCTTTCTTGAACGATATAATTTTTTCATATACTTTACCTCCAAATATTTAGTAATAAAAATGCTTAAATTGATTATAATCCCAAATCCTTATTAATAAGAAGAATAGTAATTCTCCCTGGGGGATATGATTTTTCAATAATACTCTAAGCATTACAAATACGGTTATTGTCCTGACAGTCCGTGCATTTTCCTGTAAGAACACAGGGTGTTTTTAAATGATGCCTTTTTGCATTTTTGGGAGCAACATAGTTTCTGATACGATCCATTGCTTCAGAAATATTAGGCACTATTTTATTTTTCCCAACGATAATAATAACATGTTTTGGTCCAAAAATCATTGGTGCTATCCGATTACCCACCATGTCCAGATTAACTAACTGGCCCTTTTTGGTTAAGCTATTGCTTCCAGTGATAAATAAATCTACCCCAAGAGCATCTCTTCTTCTTTGAATAATTTCTTCTCGTGAAACCTGTTTATCAAAGGTTTGGATAAATTCAATGTTTTCTGATTTGATTAATTCTTCTATTATCCCTGTTTCCATCACTGTAATCGAGTCACCCCAAGAAGCGGTTTTTATATTCAGTTTTGGAATAATTTTGTTTAATACTATATTCTTTGCTTCTTCTATTTGGTTAAACACAATGAAATTAAAGTTATTCTTGACAAAGTTCTCTTTACATATTTGGATATTTTTAGTTTCAATATCTTTGCGATTCTTCATTATCTAGTTCTTCTCCCTTGTAAATAATTTAAGGTTATAACCATATCTTATATTTTTTGATTAGCTTATTTTTTTGAAGAGGATTTTAAAAAATTAGATTTTTTATTATCATAATCAAGATATCTATAACTGGCAAGACCCAAAAAATAGCCAATGTGCATTGTTATCTCTAAGCAAAAAATTGACCACTGGCTGATAATATTATAATATATCCTTATATCTAAATATATGAATAAATAAATATTTACAAATGAGGTGTATAGTTTATGAAAGTTATTATTATAGGCGGGGTAGCTGGTGGAGCTTCAACAGCAGCTCGCTTGAGAAGGTTGGATGAAACAGCGGAAATTATTATGTTCGAAAAAGGAGAGTATATCTCTTTTGCAAATTGTGGATTACCTTATTATTTAAGTGGCACTATTGAGAATAAAGAAGACCTGGTGGTCCAAACACCTGAATCACTAGGAAAACGTTTTAATTTAGATATCCGAATCAGACAGGAAGTTACCGAGATTAACAGAACAGAAAAAACAGTAATAATTCATGATTATTCCAATGATAATACATATAAAGAGAAATATGATAAATTAGTTCTATCTCCAGGGGCTAAAGCGTTTATTCCCCCTATCAAAGGATTAGACTCTAAGAAGGTTTTTAGTTTAAGAGATATTCCTGATGTTTTGTCTATTAAAAATTATATTAAAGAAAAAAAGCCTAGAAGAATTGTGGTTTTTGGTGCTGGTTACATTGGCATAGAGATAGCAGAGAATTTAAAAAAGGCCGGTCTTACAGTTACTATTATAGAATTAATGAATCAGATTTTAGGGCCCTTAGATTATGAAATGGCGACATTGGTTCATCAACATTTAAAAGAGAATGAAGTTGAATTTTATCTTTCTGACCCAGTACAAGGTATAAAACATGAGGGTAGTTGTCAAATATTGGAGTTAGAAAGTGGTCAAAAAGTAAAGACTGACATGGTAATTATGGGAGTTGGTGTCAGACCTGAAAATTCTCTGGCAAAGGAAGCAGGATTAGAAATAGGGATTACCGGAGGAATTGAGGTAAATGATTATTTGCAAACATCAGATCCTGATATCTATGCAGTTGGTGACGCAATAGAGGTTAGTGACTATATTAGTGGTAATCCCGCCTTAATCCCGCTGGCTGGTCCTGCTAATAAACAGGGTCGTATCGTCGCAGGAAATATTTACGGACATAAAGAAAAATATAATGGTACCCAGGGGACTTCAATCATTAAAGTCTTTGATATGACTATAGCAACTACTGGGAATAATGAAAAAATTCTAAAGAAGAATGGAATAAATTATGAAAAATCATATACTCATTCTCCCTCACATGCCGGTTATTATCCAGGTGCTGAACCTATATCTCTTAAATTATTATTTTCCCCAAATGGTAAGATATTGGGGGCTCAAGCAGTCGGCAAAGAAGGCGTGGACAAACGCATTGATGTTATTGCTACAGCTATTAGAAGTAGAATGAAGGTTGCTGATTTAGAAGAATTAGAACTTTGTTATGCACCACCTTATGGAAGTGCCAAAGACCCGGTTAATATGGCTGGCTATGTTGCCAATAATATATTAAAAGGGGATGTAGAAATATTCCATTGGGATGAGTTTAAAAATTATAATTCTGACAATAGCATTATCCTCGATGTAAGAAAACCTGATGAATGTAAAGAAGGAATGATAGAGGATGCAATTAATATCCCCCTGGATGAATTAAGGGATCGTTTACATGAATTGGACAAGAATAAAATAATTTTAATATATTGTCAGGTTGGCTTAAGGGGATATTTAGCTTACCGATTATTAAAACTAAAAGGATTTAACAGGGTAAGAAATCTCAGTGGAGGGTATAAGACATATTTTCCAACTACCTGCAGACAGGACAATTGTCCCCTTTATAGCTATGAAAAGATATTGAAGTCAGATATTATGGAAGCTAGCAAAAAAAATCATTCAGTGTAAATATTTTGGTTTGCCTTTCAGAAATTACAAAAGTATAATAATAGGTAATGTTTGTTTAATAGGATGACATTTTAATGTGATTTTAAATTGTTATTCTATTAATATGATCAACTAGAAGGTTTATGAATGGATAGAGATTTAGAAAATAAAACTGAGTTATTAAAGACAATTGCCCACCCCATACGTCTTTGTATCATTCGCAGGCTAATAGAAAATCCTTGTAATGTAAGTGAAATACATACCTGCTTGGAAAAACCCCAATCAACCATATCTCAACATTTAGCTAAATTAAGGGCAGCAAGGGTTATTAAGGGAGAGAGAAAAGGAACAAAGATTTGTTATAGGGTGATTAGTGATCAGGTAAAAGAAATTATTGCAATACTATTTAACTCAGAAAAATAGAATTACAATGAATATTACTGTTTTCTATTTATTTTTGTAAATATAATGTATGAACCCAGTATAATTAAGCCTATTGGCCAAAGAATAGAATAAATTCTTTGCATAATTGGTATTTGGACTGTTTCGATGAGCAGGAGTAGTGCGCTGAAGATTATTATAATAAAACCCGTATAAAGAGGCCATTTGTAATTAGGGGATTCTTCATCTGCTAGGTGGCGAGTATGAATTGCATAAACTGGCAAAAAAGCTATTCCTAGAAAAAAGAAGAATAGAGGAGCTTCAAATGGTCCCAAATAAAAAATCTCGCTCATAACTGCAAAAATACCTATCATAAAGATAATGCATCCAGCAACCAGAAAGCCTATAGTACCTCTTTTCTGTGTCCCTCCACGATAAAGATATGCTATCAGAAATACAATACCTATAAATGGCATGATCCACTGGGCACTAATAAGATTTAGATTTGATAAAGTCCAGATAACTCCAATAAAAATGAGTGCTATTCCTAGAAAAGCATTTTTATTAATCATTCAAAATACTCCTGTATTAGGTAGCAGAATACACTTTATGTGATATTTTAACTTAATAGTCCTTGAATAATTAAATCTGTTGCCTCGTTTTCACTTAAACCTCTAGCCATTAAGGTTTGTAATTGCTTAGAATCGACACTTCCCAGGGCTGCCTCGTGGGTTATATGTGCTTTTGGATGACTTACTTCAACGATAGGTATGGCGCTGACTACAGCATTATCTTTAATAATTTCTGTACAATCTACATGACCACGGGCATAAGCAGCAGAAGCGGTTAACTTATTATACACTTCTGCTTTGGTAGTGCCAGTTGCTGCTACTCTTGAACTTAAAAATCCACGTGCTTTTTCTCCAATCAAATGCCCAATTTCTTTAATGTTAATCAGATCATTTTCTTTACCACTAATTCTTGTTACCATCTCTAAAATACTTGCTGCTTCACAGGTTGCCTCATATTTTATATCGATAAGTCCTGCCCGTCCTTTAATTAGTTCAAACTCAGAATAATAATGCGCGTTCTCAGAAAGATGAATGATAGCATGAGGATAAACTTTTACCCCACCATGAGGTCCATGGACATGTTTTTCCAGATACTTAAAACTGGCATTTTTACCCACCTTAATATCACCGTCCATTATGTGTTGAATATCAACTGCGTTTGGAAAAGCACAATGTGCCAGGAAAGAAACTGAGGCATTTTCCCGAATGTCAGTATTAATGACCATTTTTTGGATTCCGTTTTCCGGGATCATACCGAAACACATATGAACAGGCTTATCTATCTTTGTATCTTTTTCTACTATAGTATTAACTTCTATATGATCATCAAATTCTTTTACATCAACCTTTAAACCGGGTAAAAGATGAGACTGAACAACTTTATGATGGTGGATAAAAATATGCGCAATGTTAGGTTGCTTAAAAATATCGTCAGTTTCAGTTATTCGAGATAATTCTTTAGTTAATTTTGTCTTATCCAAGTTTTACACCTTCTTCATCTGGAATATTTTTGTGTTTACAGGGGATACAATTATTCTTGAAATAAGGTATTACCTTTTTAGTCTCAGCCTTTCGTAATATTTCTCCATTGCAGAACATAAAGGCATGATCAGCCTGTTTTAGAACTGCCAGGCTGTGAGTAATAAGAACCAGGGTTCTTTTCTTTTTTTTCTGCTCTTTGATAACCTCAAACATTTTATCCAGGGTTTCTACATCAATTCCCGAATCAGGTTCATCTAATAATACCAAATCAGGATCCATTACTAAAATAGACGCCAGTTCAACCTTTTTCCGTTCTCCACCGCTTAATGTTTTATCAACTGCTCGGTTAGCATAATCTTCAGGATCGAGTCCTACTCTGTTTAATTGTTCGGATATAAAATCACCATTTTTATCTCTCGCGGCCGCTTTTAGGAAATCTTTAATAGTTAATCCTTCATAACGTGCTGGTTCCTGCCAGCCAAATGTTATACCCATTCGGGCACGTTCATCAATGCTAAGTTTGCTAATATCTTTGTCTTTGAAATAAATACTGCCGGTAAAGTTTTGATAACCTTCCAATCCCATAATGGTAGAGGCCAGAGTTGATTTGCCCGCACCGTTAGGCCCAACAATAGCGTGGACAAAACCTTCCCAAATATCCATATTTATATTTTTTAAAATAGCTTTCCCATTAAGGGAAAGTGATAAATTTTTTACCACTAATAAATTTTTCATATTACCACGTCTTTCTAA
>CAYOLB010000164.1:0-3871 GCA_964404675.1 uncultured Atribacterota bacterium
CAACGGTTACGTATATGAAACGTTTGGTATTTCGAAGCACTTTCCTGTCAAGTTACAAGAAATTTTGATACGAGCTGAGACGCTCGATAACCCACTGACTGCCAAATGTTTTATATACGATGTTGGCTGCTGGGCTTATTTGGTTTTCCTAAATATATTTGCAATCGTTTTTCCAATCGTATCTATTTTCTCAATCGTTTCTAATAAAGAAGGATTTGTTAAATCTATCTGTTCACTGCCTATCTTAATGTTTTGTGATGGATATATTAATAAAATACTTTGGTCTATGAAATATTTATCTAAATATTCAGGTATTTTATTCATTGACTCTTGGTAAGATAATAAATTTTTTCTGCTCATTACAATTATAATATTGTCATCTATCTTAATATTTCTTGATAATATTAAAAAGTCGTCCCATTCAGTAAATTCATTAAACTCAACTTCGATTGGATGTTTTAAACATATATTATTAATTATCTCAATTGTGTGTTCCGATGCGTAAAAAATAATTTTTGAACTTGTATTTTCTGCAATATTCCAAATCTTTGCAATCCAAAAAGAAAAGCCAATTTCGTACTCTGCATTTTCTGGGATTATAATAAGATGCCGTTTAATAGTTGAAATTGGTTGAAATGGTCTATATATATATGTTGAAACATTAATTTTAGATAAAATTTCTTCTGTCATACGGCCTAAAAAAGTATCTGAAATGCTTTTTTTAACATGAAGCCCCAGTATTAAATCGGTAATATTATTTTCTTTAATTATATTGGTAATACCATAAGCCAAATTTAAATCATATCGCAAAAGTGTTTTCAAATCTATATCATTTGCCGATGCTGCAATTTTAGCTTTATCCAGTATTTTATTTGCATTTTTATCAACCTCTGACGATGTGTTGTCGCTATTTATTATATTTAATGCATATAAGACATTTTTGTTGTTCTTTGATTTAATAATGTTACTCAAATTTATTAATTCATCAATAGTATTTTGGTTACTTATTGGGATTAGTATTTTTTCAAAATTATCATTATTATCTTCTTCGATATGGTCTTTTATAGCAATTTTGCCAGCACTTTTTTGGGTGGCAAATGAGGCGATTGTACAGGTTACTAAAATCATTATAATTGTGCCATTCAAAATGCTGTCATTAAGTAATCTTATTGGCTCATTGTTGGCATCATGTCCAAGAATTATATTATAGCCTACCAAAACAGCAGCTAAAGTAGCGGCAGCTTGTGCATTTGTTAAACCAAAAATCAATAATCGTTCATCTTTGGTAAATTTAATATTTTTCTGTGTTAGCCATGCTGCTAAATATTTGCTACCTGTTGCAACAACAGACATGGTAATAGCAACAACAATAGTATTAATATCACTAAAAGCCCTGTAATCAATAAGCATACCTACACCTATCAGAAAAAACGGGATAAAAATGGCATTCCCTACAAAATCAATTCTATTCATTAATGACGATGTTCGGGGAATAAGCCGGTTCAGAGCTAAGCCAGCCATAAATGCACCAATTATTGCTTCAATGCCAGCTACTTGTGATAATACTGCGCCTGAAAAAACAATTACCAATACAAAAATATATTGAGAAACATTATCATTATAACGTTTAAAGAACCAACGGGCAATAATTGGAAATAAGAAAATAATCAGCAGCGTAAAAATTATAAAAGAAACAACCAATTTTATCCAGAAATAACTATTTATTTCCCCATCGGACATTCCAACGATAATTGCCAAAACCAAGAGGGCTAAAATATTTGTTATCAGCGTGCTGCCAACTGATATATTTACTGCCCTGTTTTTTGAAATTCCAAGTTTGCTAACAATTGGATATGTTATCAAAGTGTGAGATGCAAACATACTAGCTAATAAAACGGAAGTAGGGATAGAGAATTCAAGAAAATAAATACCAACAAGTGTTCCCAAAATCATAGGTATAAAAAATCCATATAAACCAAGGAGTGTGCTTTTTCCAGCATTTTTCTTAAAATCGTTCATGTCAATCTCCAATCCTGCAAGAAACATGATATATAAAAGTCCTGCTGTTCCTGATACAATAATACTACTGTCACGTGCTAAAAGATTAAAACCATAGGGACCGATTAAGACACCAGCTATAATCATACCAAGCAAATGGGGTATTTTTATCTTGTCTGATAAAATGGGTATGACTAAAATAATCAGCAGTATTATTAAGAATTTTAATACTGGGTCTGTTAACGGGAGTTGTATTTGTAAAATAGTCGATAACATAATTAAATCACATTTTCTAATTTAAAATCAAAGGGAGTTAATATGTGCGAGGTTTTGTCAGCCTTGCACCCAACGGTCGAGGCTAAAAGCTGACGGGCATTTCGGAGCACTGCACTGTCAAACTGCGATAAAGTTTATTAGATGTACTGCCCTTCAAATTAGCACCTTCCGCCCGCTTGATTTTAGCCTTTGTTGTGCGTTCGTGCATTCTATAAATATTATTCAATTCTATAATATTCACATTGCCCATAGAGTTTCTCAAGATTTAGGTTGATAAAAGCATTGCTAATATTTATTCATTTTCCACAATATTAAGGAATTTTCTCACTACGCTTAAATATTCCTCCCTCTTTTCAATATGATGTTCATGCGAAGCATTCTTGAAAATATGCAGCTGGGAACCTGACAGGTTTTGTTGATAATATCTGGTGGTTGCTGGTGTTGCTTCGTCATATTCACCACAGGTAAAAAGGGTCGGAATATTAATTCCATGTAATTTATCTACTCGTTCGTAATTATTTAATGTTCCGGTTACCGTAAACTCACTGGGTCCCCACATATATTTATATTGTGAAAAATTTAATTTGGCAAATGCTGTATTCAGATAATCAGGCCATTCATCCAGACGGCACACATGTTTTTGATAAAATAACATCATGGCTTCTTGATATTCGCCGGAATCATATACTCCGGATTCTTCGCCCCGTAAGATGGCTTTCTTCACATCTTCGGGTAATTCCCCGATATAAGTCTTTTGATCTTCTATCCAGCGAGAAGCACTGAGTAATGGTCCGGAAAGAATCAAGCTTTCTATACCATGAGATTGTTTGGTAAGTACATATTCAACAGCCAGAGATGTTCCCCACGATTGTCCTAAAAGATGCACCTTTCCCAAATCAAGAGCTTGTATAACTTGTTGAAGTTCATTCACAAATCGCTCTAATGTCCACAAAGTAGTATCATTGGGATTATCCGAATTTCCACATCCTAACTGATCATAAAAGATAACGGGACGTTCATCGGCTAAATCAGTGATTGGCTCCAAATAATGATGGGATGCACCAGGTCCGCCATGTATTACCAAAAGCGGAATACCGGGCATATTCTTTCCGATTATTTTATACCAGACTCTGCCCCCAGTCACTTCAATATAACCTTCCTGAATGTTTCTTTTATCTTTTGAAGCGCTTGTTTTTGTATTTTCAGTCATAACGTTTTCTCCCAATAAAATCAAAATAATGAATATGATAATCGTTGATATTTCATTCCGCGAGTACATCATTTTTTAAATTTTAATGATTTATTTTACCATTCAACATATTCAGGATATATAACAGTACTGAGTTCTTGGAAAACATTGTCTACATCAGAATAGTCGGTATTTGCCATAATAACAAATACTGTTTCGGTGGAAGGCATGTAGTAAACAGCATCTGTATACCCCCGCGCCACCCCTGTATGTCCGTAAAAGATGTCGCTATACCAAAATCCGCCAAGGCAGTATTTAATATAAGGATCGTCTTCATCACTGAAACCGTTCCATGTCATTCGCTCTTGCTGGCTTTGATTCGACAAAAGGGTGCCTTCACCCAGTACC
>CAYOLB010000165.1:0-2833 GCA_964404675.1 uncultured Atribacterota bacterium
TACTATATTATGTGATAATATCCGGCATAATGATACCTCCGGCAGTTATCACCACTATCAGGGTTTTAAAATTCTTAAATATATATGGAAGCTTATTTGGATTGGTTTTGTTCTACCTGGGTGCCATATTACCATTTACTATATTCTACATGACAGGCTTTGTAAAAAATATACCAATGGAAATAGAAGAAGCAGCCAGGATAGATGGCGCTTCAACTTTTGGTGTATTTGGCAGGATAATACTTCCCCTGATGAGGCCGATAATAGCCTCAAGTGTAATAATCTTTACACTTCATACATGGAATGACTTCCTGTATCCCTTTTATTTCGTTAATGATACTGATAATTATACCATGACTCTGGGCCTGTATAATTTTATTGCCGGGGCATATAAAGATATAAACTGGCATTTATTATTTGCTGCGATCATTGTAATTAGTGCGCCGCTGGTTATCTTATTCTTTATATTACAGAAGCAGATCCTTAAAGGCATAACTGCTGGTTCAATAAAGGGCTAGTCATATATTTCTTATAAAACACTTAAATATATTTTTAGATTAAATGGAGAATTAATGGAGAAGATGAATAACAGGGAAAGATTCAGGGAAATAATGAGTTTTGGCACTGTTGACAGGTATATAAATAGTGAAATAGGTATCTGGGAACAGACAAAAGACAGATGGGAGGATGAGGGCGTCCCCAGGGGAGCTATAAAAGATATTATTTTTCTATTCAACGGTGATTATTTTGGCCTGGATGTTCAAAGATGCATAGATATAAAGGTAAGGGAGCCCTATCCATTCCGGGAAAAAGAAATAATAAGGGTAGAAAACGACCATGAAATATTTATTGATGAATTAGGCAGAAAGAAAGTTGAAAAGATCTCGGGAAGAGTAAGAGGTATGAGTTCATCGATGGATAGAATAATTGGAAATCCGGTAAAGGATAAAAGTGACTGGGATGAATGGAAAAAAAATTTCATAGGTTCATATGATAAGAGATATCCGGAAAACTGGAAAGAACAGGTAGATGAATTAAATGACAGGAACTACATAATATTTGCACCAAAGTTTGGGCAAATAGGGTTCTACAGTTTCTTAAGGAATTTGATGGGGTTTGAAGGTTTATCCTATAAATTATATGATGACGAGAAGCTGATAGAGGAAATCCTTGATTTTTTAGCAGAATACTATATTGGGCTGATGAAGGATCTTGTAAAAAAAGTAGATATTGAATATTTTCATTACTTTGAAGATATGGCGGACAAGAATAATCCTTTTGTATCCCCAGGGATGTTTAAAAAATTATTTATGCCCAGATACAAGAAATTTAATGATTTCTTAAGGAAAAATGGTATAAAGCATATTATTGTAGACAGTGACGGCAATATTAAACCCCTGGTCAGCTTGTTTCTGGAAGTCGGTATAAATGGAATCCAGCCTAATGAGGTAAATGCAGGCATGGATGTCGTAAAATTAAGGAAGGAATACGGAAAAAATCTCCTGCTTATGGGCGGTATCGATAAAATGGCTTTGCGAAAAGATAAGACCGCAATCGAGGAAGAAGTCAATTACAGAATAGGCTCCATTATAGAAGATGGAGGATATATACCTACGGTAGACCACCTGGTCCCGCCGGATGTATCGCTTGAAAATTTTGAATACTATATGGAATTAAAGAAAAAGATCCTGGGGGGATAGTCAAGTAACTATTGTTTTAAAAGAATAGGACAGACAATATGTGGGAACTTAAGACCCTCATAGCTTTTTTATTGACTGTTAAAAAGCAAATTGTTAATATCTTACTTAATGAAATTAAGTTTAAATATAGATTATGAAAAATAATATTACCAATATACCAAAATTAAGAAAAAGAAATGTGCTATCTATCTTTAATATTATCTGGGAAAAGAAGATAATAACCAGGAAACAGCTTTCAAGCATAACATCAATTACGGCACCAACCATCTCTAATATAATAAATCTATTATTAAAAAAAGGCTTTATTAAAATAAGAGATAAGGGGGATTCCTCGGGAGGAAGACACCCAGACCTAATAGAATTTAACTCTTCTTCTTTTTATGTGATCGGGATAACTTTTAAGAAATATATGATCCAGGCAAGATTAGCAGATGCAGCCGGGACTGAGATATTAAATCATCAATTTGATATTGATATCGAGGATGAAGTCAGCAGGGAAAGAATACTGAATAAATTAGAAAACGTCATCGACGGCCTGTTAAATAATTGTGAGAATGGGATAAGAAAAAAGATAGTCTGTGCAGGAGTTAGTTTCCCCGGTTCAGTAGATAGCGATAAGGGAAATATAATATCTTCAAATATACTGGCGCACCTTGAAGGATTGAATTTTGTTGATTTTATAGAAAAAAAATATAGCTTTAAAACTTATATTGAAAATGATGCCAGCCTGTTTGCATTGAATGAATACTGGTTTGGAAAAGCCAAAAAGGTCAAATATTTAATTGCTGTATTAGCTGGTGTGGGAATTGGTTCAGGATTTTTAGTAAATGGGGAGATATATCGGGGACATAATAATGCTGCAGGCCAGGTGGGGCATACAGTCATCGACCTGAATGGGAGAAAATGTTATTGCGGTAATTACGGCTGCCTGGAGACACTGGCAAATTATTATGCAATATTCACAAAATTCCAGAGTAAGATCAAATTTTCACAGAATAAATATCCTGAGGAATATTCTGAGAGGAGATTTAGCGAAGATGCAGTGGAAGAAATACTGGAATATGCCAAAAGTGGAGATAAACTTGCCCTTTCAATAATAGAGCAAGCTGGTAATTATTTAGGAATAGCAATCT
>CAYOLB010000166.1:0-4738 GCA_964404675.1 uncultured Atribacterota bacterium
GTATTGCGTCAAAATAGTATACCGTATTCCGTATAACGTATAACGTTAAGAAAATAAAAAGAAAAGAAAGTTAGACAGTCTGTTAGTCAAATCAGTATCGAGACTAAAGACAATCCCTAATCATTAATCCCCAGTCACCAATCGAAACAGTATAACGTATACGGTATAACGTATACCATTAATATAAAAAATAGAAGATTCAAAACCCCCACCTTAGTCCTCCCCCTTGAAGGGGGAGGGAGCAAAGGATGAGTTAATCCAGCCCTCAAGGGGGAGGAGGTAAGACAATAGTTAATCCTGTACTCAATTGTGGGGAAATTAAAGTAAATGTTAATGCTTCCTTAAGAATTATAAATAAGAAAAAACCAATATCCATACAATTGGGAGGAAATGAGAAAAGATAATCCCTTTCCTCTTATTCCCCTCTCCCCCTCGGAGGGAGAGGGTCAGGTTGAGGGGGGGTATAAAATATTATTTGAACGAAATACTAACAACTATTTTATTTCCGATGCTCAATATTAATTCAAAAATTAAAACCCTCTTCTGAGGAATCTGGGAATTCAACATTTTCAACTGCTGAGTTGACAGTAAAAATACGTATATTGTTATCCATAGCATCAATAGGATAAACGAAAAAACCTACTTTAGTAGGATTGTAGCTGTAACTGGTTCCATAAAAATTTTCACCATCTTTAAAATGAACTATGATTCGACGTTGCGAAGGAGTATCATGGTTAAAAGCTTTAAAAGTTCTGACTTTCTGATAATTTTTATCGCCAATAAAATCTTTAACAAAAAATATTGCTTTCAAGTCATTAATATTTATATCAATTTTTAATTTATCTGAATATTCTTTTAAAGGATTAACAAAAAATATTTCTCTATCAGGGTTAAAGTTGTTAAGCCAACCCTTGATTATTTTTCCATCTTTACATTTTATTACAACTTTGTGTCCGGGCATTTAATACATACCTGCATGAATTAAATGTTAGTATACCGTATTACGTATAACGTATACCGTTACATAATTCACTAATAACTATTCATGCTTTTAATAAATCTGTTATTTTTATACAAATCAACTATTGTATATAGTAGCATCTATAAACCAATACAATGTTTTTACAATAAATTAATTTCTGATTGAGATTATAATTTTTTAATTAAATTATAAATCATCCTAGAAATATGATTTATCTTTTCAGTAATATTTTCCCTAGTTTCATCACTAATATATTTTAGTTCATTAGCTATAACTAGTTGGGTTTCAAGTTCAGCACAACTTCCTAAAGTAATATACAAAAACTGTCTAAACTCATTGTTATGGAATCTTTTAAATCCTTCAGCTATGTTCGAAGGTATGGAGACTGCAGATCTCCTCATTTGAGAAACGAGACCATATATTTCACTGGTGGGAAAACTATTTGTTGAAGAATAGATGTTCTTGACTAATTCGATACCTTTTTTCCATATTTGAAGATCTTGAAAGTGATTGATTTTTTCAGCCATATCCTTTTATCCTATCTAATTTGCTATCCACTTTTATATTAATGTCAAAGATTACCCACACAAACGGCATATGTTATACGGTATACGTTATACGTTTTTTCAATTTTCATAAATATAAACATCGAATTCATCACTATTAAATTTTTTGACATGTACTTTTTCCAGTGAACTGCTTGGCACAAAGACCCTATCATTATTATCTTTTTCATCAATAGGAAAAACAAAAAATCCCTTGCGGTCCGGGGAATAGCTGTGAGTTGTTCCGTAAAAGTTTTCTCCATCTTTAAAAATTACCACAATTTTTCTTTGAGAAGGTGGCCCTGACTCATAGCCATCAAATGTACGTACTTTTTTGTATTCTTTATTCCCCAGAAAATCTTTTACAAAAAAGACTGCTTTAATATTATCAAGGCTAACCTCAACCTGTTCGCCCTCATCTGCTTCATCTGCTATTGTTTCACTTTTGACATTGTGAATGTGAAAAACATCTTTATTAGGACTAAAATCTGTTGTAAAACCTTTTACAATTCTTCCATCATTGAATTTGACAACGGTCTTTTTCCCTAACATTTTCGTGCTCCTTCTATTTAACTATAAATTTTTTCGCAATTCTTCCAGAGCTGAGTGTTTAACCCGCGATACCTGTCTTTGGGTCAAGCCAAGCTGTTTTGCAGTACTGGTCTGGGTAAAATCTTTCACAAAAAGATAATATATTACCTCTCTTTGGACCTTTTTCAGGGCATTCAAGGCATTTTTTAATTGTATGACATCCTCTATTGGCAATTGAAATGTACGGTAATCCTTGCTTTTAACCTGGTCTAAGATTGGTATATTATCATAATCCCCTTTACGAAAATCCATATCCAGTGATACTACCTGTACAGAATCTCTTCCTTTTAAAATTTCATTAATACCTTCTTCGGTTACATTAAAATTATCCGATATTTCGGTAATAGTAGGAAAACGATTATTTTTTATCCTAAATTTGGCGGTAAACTTATCAATTTTCCTATTAAAGTCTTTTACCCAATGGGGAATATTGACTATGGTATGTCTATCCCTTATATAATGACGAATTTCTCCATTGATAAGCCAGGTGGCATATGTTTCAAATTTTACTCCCTTTTTCTCATCAAAAAGATTAATTGCATTTATAAGTCCCAAGTATGCTATCTGTTCTAAATCATCAATAGGTTCTCCTGAATTAATGTATTTATTTGCAATGGATTTAATCAATGGACGATACTTATTGATAGTATTTTCATCAATTTTCTTAATTATTTCTACACCGGGATTATCCATTTTCCTTTATTTTCACTTTTTTAATTTTTTTGGTATCTGGAGATTCTGTTATATCCCGAGCCCTTCTATCTTTATCAATGGATACCTTATAAACTGCCTCACGTCCCTTGAGGGTTTCTTCCAATCCTTCAGGCGTCATGTTCAGCATTTGAGATAATTCTTTAAAATCAGGTAATTTTTTAAACTTCTTATGATAAGAAATTAATATTTGGTCAATTAAATTATTAATCATTTTAAGCCATTCAGGTACTTTTACTTTTTTGTGCTTTTGTCTGATATAATTACGCATCTCGCCTGCAATAAGAACTTTTGCTTTTTTTCTGAATATTTCTTCTCCCCGATTATAATAAAGATTAATAGCATTTAACAATCCTATATACCCTGCTTGTATAAGATCTTCTCTCTGCTCTCCTGAATTTTGAAATTCTTTCGCTACTTCATCCAGCAGGTAAATATTGTCAACAATAATTATTTTCTCTTGATGGTTCTGATTACTATTACTATTATTCACCATTGTATTTTCATTCACCGGATATCAACCTCTTCTTCTATTTTTTATACTAATTCGACCATGCTAAAGATTGGCAAGTACATTGCAATAACCATTACTCCTACAACCAGGGCAACTACAGCCATCATTAAAGGCTCAATAACTGAAGTCAATTGTTCAACTGCCCTTTCTACTTCCTGGTCATAAAAACTTGAAACATTTAACAACATTGTTTCCAATTCTCCACTTTCTTCCCCTACCATTATCATTTGTGTTACCATCGGTGGAAATACACCGCTTTCCTCCAGGGGGGCAGAGATACTTTGACCTTCTCTAATTCTATCAGCGGCATTTGATACAGCCTCAGCCAGGATATCGTTACCAATTGATTCTGCTGACACCTTTAGGGACTGAATAATAGGTACTCCACTGCGGATTAGGGTTCCCAGGGTACGGGTAAAACGGTTAATTGATGTTTTGAGAAAAAGGTTCCCAAAAACAGGAAGCTTCAATTTTATTTTATCAATATTTCTATGGCCTTTTTTTGTTCTATTATAAGAAATAAATAAAAATATTAATCCTGCAAATACTGCAAAAAAGATATACCAGTATCTGTTAAAGAGGTAAGTAAATCCAACTAGTAATTTAGTCAATAATGGAAGCTCGCCCCCAAACTGCTCAAAAACTCCTACAAATTGTGGCAAAATAAAGGTCAGCATAAATATTGCCATAACCACTGCAGCTCCCATTATAAAACCAGGATAGGTCATGGCAGATTTTATCTTTTGCCGTAATTCATATTCTTTTTCCATCAAGGTAGCAATTCGATTTAAGATATCATCAAGTACACCACCCATTTCTCCAGCCTTAATCATATTGGTGTAGAGGTTTGAAAAAGTTTCAGGATGAGCAGCAAAGGCATCAGTCAAGCTAGCACCCTGTTCAACATTCTTCTTAATATCTTCAACCTTTTTGGCTAATAATTTGTTCTCAGTTTGTTTGCCTAATATTTCCAGGCAATTCACTAGCGTTAAACCAGCGCTGACCATGGTGGCAAACTGACGAAAAAATATCGCCAAATCTCTTATTTTAATAGATTGGAATAGGGTTATTTCTGCGGATAATAGACCGCCACCTTTTTTTTCAACTGAAATAATAAAATATTTCATTTCTCGCAGGCGATCAAGAACTACTTCCCGGTTATCTCCTTCAAGAGTACCGGTAAATACTCGCCCAGAATTATCACGAGCTTTATAAGTAAAAGTTGGCATTTTTAAAATACCTCCTACAATACTTTGTATACCGTATTACGTATAACGTATACCCTAAATAAAATTAAAAAAACCAAATAAATCTGTTTAATGGTAAATCAATAAAAAGCAATTCAACTATATTATATAGTAAATCATAGATAACAACAACACATTATAATTTTTT
>CAYOLB010000167.1:0-1955 GCA_964404675.1 uncultured Atribacterota bacterium
GTTGTTTTGCATCTTGATCATGGAACAGATTATTATCAGAATATTCTATGCCTCCGGGCAGGTTTTACATCCCTAATGTTTGATGGCTCCAAACTACCATTTGATGAAAATGTTGCTATGACCAGGAAGGTTGTAGAAATGGCTCATGTCTGTGATGTACCAGTAGAGGCGGAAATTGGGCAAATCGGGAAGATGGATGCCAGTGATGAACCTGGTGTAGCACGAGAAAGAATCAAAGAATTTATGGCAGACCCGGAAGAGGCTGCAAGATTTGTTAAAATGACAGAAATAGATTCCCTGGCAGCAGCAGTTGGCACAATCCATGGTTGTCAGGAACAAATTGCTCAACTGGATATACCAAGAATTGAAAAAATCAGAGATTTAACCGGGGTGCCTTTAGTATTGCATGGAGCATCTGGAGCAAGTGATGAGGAAATCAGAAAAGGAATTGCTGCAGGGATTAGTAAAATAAATATTGATACCCGTATTAGAATGGCATTTACCAAAGCAGCAAGAGATTTTCTTAATCAAAATCCTGATGAAATTGATCCAAGAAAAATGTTAGTTCCTGCAAAAGAGGAAGCCAAAGAGGTTATTAGAGGGCGTATCAGGGTGTTAGGATCAAATAATCAGGTATGATAAAGTCTATTTAAAATACAAAAAAGACAATAATTTTGGAGGTTAGTGATGTCAAAAAGAATTGGAATATTAACCGGTGGAGGAGACTGTTGTGGTTTAAACCCTGCCATCCGTGGAGCTGTCTACCGCGCATATGACTACGATTATGAAGTTTTTGGAATTAGAGATGGTTGGAGAGGCTTAATCGATGGTAATCTATTTAAAATTCACTTGCAAGATGTAGAAGAATTAATTGATAAAGCAGGAACTTTTTTAGGGACATCCAGGACTAATCCTTTTAAAATAGATGATGGTGTCAACAGGGTATTAAAGACAATAAACAATTATGGTTTGGATGCCATTCTGGCCATGGGAGGAGAGGATACTCTCGGTGTTGCTAGTAAATTATATAAAGAAAAAGGAGTTAGCGTAGTCGGTGCCCCTAAAACCATGGATAATGATTTATCAGCTACTGATTTTACTTTTGGGTTTGACAGTTCAGTTACCCGTGCGGTGGAGGCCATGAAGAGCCTGGAAGATACTGGAAAATCGCACCATCGTGTTATGATATTAGAAGTTATGGGACGACATGCTGGCTGGGTTGCCCTTTATACAGGTTTGTCCTCAGGAGCAGATTGGATTCTTCTTCCTGAAGAGAAACCGGATATTGAAGGCATGTGTAAGCAATTACAAAGGGTTTATTCTCGGAAAAAGTATGCACTGGTAGTAGCTTCTGAAGGAGTTGAGCTTCCTGGATTTGGTGAGGGAGAAGAGGAACTAGACCAATTTGGTCATATGATACTAAAGAAAAGAGAAATTGGTCAAACATTAGGTGATATTATCAGTGAAAAAACTGGTATAGAAACAAGGCATGCAGTTATTGGTCATATGCAACGAGGTGGAATACCTACTGTCTTTGATAGGGTATTAGGATTGCGTACCGGAGTTAAAGCAATTGAATTAATTGAGCAACAGGAATTTGGAAAATTGGCTGCTTTAAAGGGAAATGAGATTGTGGGTATACCATTGGAAGACGCAACCAGTAAGATAAAGACAGTAAATCAAGAATGGATTGATTTAGCCAAAATTTTCTTTAAGTAATTATTCAAAAAATAAATAAAAAGCCAGTTCAAATTGAGAAATAATTATAACTGTATATATAAGTCAATTACTAAAAATTGTGTTATTGTGATACTATATAATATAAATGATAATAATATAGAATAATGGGAAGCCTTGAAGGCTTTCCATTTTTTTAGAAATATAGGTGAGTGAAATATTATGTCAGAAACCAGTAATTTTGTTCATCTTCATGTCCACTCTGAATTTAGCCTTCT
>CAYOLB010000168.1:0-2763 GCA_964404675.1 uncultured Atribacterota bacterium
AGCTAATAGGGTAGTCAAAATCAATTCAATAGCCTTACTTTTACCAACAATTACATTGTTAATATTTTTAGAGATTTTCTTACATATTGAGAAAGTCAAGAGATTCCTCCGTTTTTTTCCTTCTTGGGGCATAGTCTTTTAGTAACTTATTTGTATTGTTTGATCAGTTAAGGTGTGAATATAAAATGTTTTCCACAATTTTAGATTATATCAAGTGAAAAATTATAAAACAAGTAAAATTATTTGAATTTAAGTAGTTCCTATTATGAAAAAGTTAAATGTCTTCTATAGCGATAGCCCTTACCGGAGAACCATCAGCATCTTTATATCTTAATGGCAAAACGCTAAGCATGAAGTAACTATTCCTGATAGAGTCCAGATTATTTAAATTTTCAATGATTATTATATTTTTTGCTAATAATATTTTATGCACAGCAAAATTGTATGTATCTGATTTGTCTGTTGATATTGCATCAACCCCTACACCTTGCAAGTTAAATTGGGTTAACCATTCAGCAACTTCATCACTCAGATAAGGGTAGTTCTCAAAATAGCTGTTTTTACCCCAATATTTGCTCCAACCAGTTTTGAGGATGAGAAACTGTACGTTTTGGATTTTGCTTTCATAATATTTTAATTCTTTTATAGTGATAACCTTGTTGATTTCATCAGGAATATTGATTAAAGTAGCTCTACCATAAAAGTGTGATACTTCAAAGTCATCTAAAAAAAGACCATTTTTTAACATGTGGCAGGGGGCATCAATATGAGTTCCAGTATGGGAATAGATAGTAATCTCTGTTTCTCTGTAACCTTCTTTTTCTATAGTAGCAACTTTTTTAAGGTGTGGTGACTCATCTCCTGGGTATATTGGCATATCAGAGTGTATATTATGACTAAGATCTATTATTCTCAATTAAGCTCTCCTTTTTTATTTAATTGAATAATGGAAATTAAGTAATAATAATCATATAATATAGTAATGATAACATATAGTAAATAATTGAATTTTTTAAAAGAATAAATAAAAAGGAGTACTATAATGACAATAAAAGCAACTGTTCTTTGTGAAAACTATGTGGATGGTCAAGCTGGGGCAATCGCCGAACATGGTTGGTCGGTTTATTTGGAAACTGAAGACGGTAATTTCCTTTTTGATACTGGACAGGGGAAATCAATTATAAATAATGCACTATATTTTAAAAAAGACCTGTCCATTATAAAGGGCATTATTATAAGTCATCATCATTGGGATCATACTGGAGGATTATTTGATGTATTGCAGCAGACTGGGAAGATAAAAGTCTATTCACATCCTGATATCTTTAAGAATAGTTATAGTGTTAGGAGTAGCGGTGCAAGGAATATAGGTATCCCGTTTCGGCGAGAGATATTGGAAAGCAAAGGCGCTAAATTTATATTCAATACTAGACCCAACGAGATTGTTCCCGGCATGCTATTAAGTGGTGAGATCCCCAGAGAAACATCATTTGAAAAAGGTGATAAAAAATTGATGGTAAAAGGTGAGACAGGCTTTGAACAGGATAAAATATTGGATGACCAAACTCTGATTATTAAGACAGACAAAGGTTTGTTTATTATATTAGGTTGTTCTCACTCCGGTATTATAAATATAATTAATTATGCAATTAAAATGACTGGTCAAGAACATATCCACACAATTATTGGAGGTACTCATTTAGGACCTGCTGATGAAGAAACTAGAGAAAAAAGTATTGAAGCCCTGAAAGAATTTGATATTGAGAGAATTGGTGTTTCTCATTGTACCGGTTTAGAGGTTTCTGCACGATTGCTAAATGAATTTGGAAAACGTTTCTTTTTCTGTAATGTGGGGGCCATTGTAGAAGTATAAATAATTAATCCATGTCATAATTTTCCCTGGAGATAAAATGGCCACCTGTAATTTCTTCTGATAAGTGGTTATAGTTTTTATCAAATTGAATAGTTAGGTTAATTTTATTTGGGCATGATTTACCAATTAATTCTTTTTTTAAAATATAAGCAGGTCCATCCTCTTGATAGGTTGGCATTAAATCATGACTTTTTTGGATTACTGTTCTAAATTTCTCTCCACATTTATCACATTGACTGTAGATCCAAATTAATTCATTAGATTGAGATTTTTTTTCATTTTTGCTAAATAATTTTTTAAAAAGAGAAAAAACCATTGTAATATCAATTACCCTTTAATTTAATCAATAAATATAGCTAGTAGATTTTGTTTGGTATTTATTTTAGCAGATATGTATTATTGACTTATTATAACTTCTCCTCTTAACTAATAGCAAATAATTTCTATCTGTAAATCCAGGTAATGAGATTATTCGGTTTTTTGGAGATAGATGAATAATATTTGCAGAAAAGATTGATTAATTTACCTTAAAATATTAAAATAAAAAGCGTTATAATATAAATTTTAATTAATAATAGAAGAAAGGGACAAAGAAATATGCAAGACTTTTTAGAAAAGAAGTTCCAGCTATCTGAAAATGGAACTGATGTAAAGACTGAGATTATTGCCGGTTTTACTACTTTCATGACTATGGCTTACATTATTTTCGTGAACCCATCAATTTTAAGTGATGCTGGCATGCCCTGGAATGGTGTTTTTATCGCTACAATTATGGGTATTGTTTTGGGGACAGTTTGCATGGCTTTATTGACAAATTATCCTTTTGCCCTGGCATCAGGAATGGGATTGAATGCATTTTTTGCTTATTCTGTTGTGTTAGGTATGGGTGT
>CAYOLB010000169.1:0-2380 GCA_964404675.1 uncultured Atribacterota bacterium
TTTTTTCAAAATCGCTTTGTTTTCCCATTATTCTATCTGAATCTTTCTCCTTGTGTGCAATCTTACTATTTCTGAATAGGGCATCATCATCTATTTCTAAATGACAGTCTAAAGCCACTCTCTTTCCGTCTTTGGTTTGGACTAAGGGATTTATCTCAGCTATAGTAGCATCGTTTTCTAGAAAGATATTCGATAAGATAGAAAAGATATTGGATAATCCTAATAGTGTTTTTCCGGTAATACCAGCTAAAGAAATCATCTCCCTGGCCTTATATTCAGGAAGGCCGGTTCTAACTGAAAAATATCTTTTTTGGACTCTTTCAGGCCTTTGCAGAGCCAGTTCCTCGATATCAATCCCACCTTCGGCTGAAAATATTGCGATTGGTTCTTTAGCCACGGTATCATAGGTTATTCCTAAATAAAATTCTTTGTCGATAGCCAGCATTTCTTCAACCAGGACTTTTTTTACATGATAATCTCTAACTGTACTAAAAAGCATGTGCTTGATCTTAGATTTGACTTCTTTTTGATCCCAAGCTTCCAATACACCTCCTGCCTTTTTACGTCCTCCAATGGGGATCTGGGCCTTAATTATAGCTGGAGATGCGAGGGAACCATCGTCAGGGTTTGAAACTACAACCCCTTTAGGCACAGGTATTCCTTTTTCTGCCAAGATTTCTTTGGATTCGTATTCTAATAGCCGCACTTTAACTCCTTTCGTCGAAATAAACTTTGTCGACAATATCTAGTAAAATTCAATTTGTCAAGAAAAAGTTGAAAAAATTACGCTTTTTTGGGTATCGAAAGAGATGAAACGTGAAAAAGCTAATTTTGTGGAAGCTCTTTTTGAATCTTTACATGAAATTGTTATAAAAATTTATCAGGCTTTCTTCAACTAAATTGGAGATGATCCTAAAAATTAAACTGTTGGCTGCGCTCTGTATAAGATAATATTTAGATATTCCGTTGCTAGGTGATCTTCAGGATTTATAGCTTTCCTCAAAAGAGATTTGCTTGTATACACATCCAAGATTCTTTTCTAACTTGGTAATATAGTTTATAAAAAAGAGAAAACATGACAAATAATTAGTAAGATTATTTAGAAAAATAAGCTGCTTACTATTTTTGCCATTATCTCCTTGTTGAAGATTATGCTTAAATGTGCTTTATTGATTGAATTAGTGAAAAAAATTTTTAAAGGTGATTATGATGAAAAAAAGACTATTAAAAAGCAGTCTTGAAAATATATCCATTTCAGATATCGACTTCACACCAGGCCAATTTTGTATGAGCTTTAATTTTAACCTGGACCCACTTAAAGAATCTATTGAAAAATTTGGTATTATAAACCCGCCATATCTGCTCAGAAATCCTGATGACACTTTCTTAGTGGTTATAGGTTACAAGAGACTGCTGGCAATAAGAGAATTGGGGTGGCACGATATTGTATGCAATGTCTTACCTGATAGTTTTCCCCTGTTTAATGCACTTTTATTTAATTTACATGATAATCTGATTAATCGCCAATTGAATACCATTGAAAAAGGAATGGTTTTGCAAAGATTAACTGCTTTCCTGAGCACTGAAGAAATAGTGGTCAACTTTATGCCCATTCTTGCTATCCCTTCAAATAAACAGCAATTAGAATTGTTTTTGAGCTTAGAGGAGTTAGAGGAGAAGATAAAGATATCTATTGCTATGGACCGAATATCGGTAAGAGTGGCCGGCCTAATGAAAGAGATGGAAAAAAATGATCGGATAGAGATTGATAATCTATTTACATCCTTTAAATGGAGCTTTAATCAACAATGGGAGACCATTCAATGGATTAAAGAAATTGCCAGCAGGGAAGGGCAATCAATTAAAGAAATCATAGATACAAAGGAGATTAAAAGGATTATAGATAACACCAAGATGAATAAACCACAGAAAGGCAAGGCCATAATTAGGATCCTGAAATCCAGGAGATTTCCATCCCTTTCTAAGGCTGAAGAATTATATAACATAGGTACTTCCAATCTCTCTCTTCCCTCGGGAGTTAAAATAATTCCCCCATCTTTTTTTGAGGGGACTTATTATAAGCTCGAAGTGACATTTAGAAAAGGTGAAGAACTTAAAGAGAAATTAGCTACTTTATATAACTTACCGGGATTAGAAAAAATAACCTATTTTTGGAAGGAAAGATAAAATAAATGAATCAATTTAAAATAAGACGTATTTTAATTGAAAAAGAGGCTGAGAATGATACCCTTTCCAAAAATATAATTGAAAAAATGCCAAATACCCCGGTACAGATCGTAGAATCAAGTGAATTGGCCTTGGGAGAAGATATTGAAGCGATGGATAAAGATACCCTGAGACTTACCCATTATAAGGGTGA
>CAYOLB010000170.1:0-1702 GCA_964404675.1 uncultured Atribacterota bacterium
TTGAGTTATCAAGAAAAAGCATTAGTGAAATAAAAGATAAATACCATGAATATGGTAAGAAAATAAAAAAATATATAATCGATGGTTCTTATTTTTTAGATGACAATATTAAAAAAGATAAAAATATAATTTTTGAAGGTGCCCAGGGAATTATGTTAGATGTTGATCATGGGACTTACCCATATGTAACATCATCAAACCCAATGGCAGGATGTGCTTGCACTGGATCTGGTATTAGCCCTATTTATATAGACAATGTTATTGGAATTTGTAAAGCATATACCACTAGAGTTGGAGAGGGGCCTTTCCCTACAGAATTAATTGATTTAGTAGGAGAGAAAATGAGAGAATATGGTAATGAATATGGCGCTACAACTGGAAGGCCAAGAAGATGTGGATGGTTTGATGCACCAGTAGTTAAATATGCTAATAGAATTAATGGTATCAAAGAGATTGTTTTGACTAAATTAGATGTTTTGAGTAAATTTGAAAAAATAAAAATATGTAAAGAATATAATATAAATAAAGAGATATATTCATATTATCCTGCTGATAGCGAGATAATAAAATATATTGAACCGGTTTACGAAGAAATAGAAGGATGGCAGGAAGATATAAGTCAGATTAAGATTTTTAATGATTTGCCAGATAAAGCAAGAAAGTATATCAGGGTAATTGAAAGGTTAACTGATTGTAAGGTTTCTATTGTTTCCGTGGGCGCGAAAAGGTCACAAACTATTATAAGATAAAAAAATGAATAATTGTAGGAGAACAGAATATTGATTGAACGATACGCATTAGAACCAATGAGTTCTATTTGGCAAGAAAAAGCGAAATACGATACCTGGTTAAAAGTAGAGTTAGCAGTTTGTGAGGCTCGACAGGAATTAGGTTTATTAGAAAGAAAAGATTTAGATTACATCAAAAAACATGCTAAATACTCTATTGAAAGAATAAATGAAATTGAAAATATTACCAGACACGATGTTTTGGCTTTTACTACAAATGTCGGCGAATATCTTGGAGAATATTCACGTTATTTTCACCAGGGATTAACTTCTTCTGATATTTTGGATACTTCTTTAAGTATTTTATTAAAAATGGCTTCAAAAATAATCTCTTCAGATTTGGAAAAGATTATTAATAAACTACAGGTATTATCTCAAAAACATAAAAATACTGTCATGATTGGAAGGACACATGGTGTTCATGCTGAACCCATAACATTTGGATTCAAACTTGCTTTATGGTATTCTGAAATGACCAGAAATCTAAATAGACTAAAACTTGCAGAAAAAGAAATTGGATATGGGAAAATATCCGGAGCAGTTGGAAACTACGCTCATATTGAGCCACAAGTAGAAGAAAGAGTTTGCAAAAAGTTAGGATTGAAATCGACAGATATATCTAGCCAAATTATCCAACGTGATCGTCATGCCTATTTTGTTAATGTTTTGGCAATAATTGCTTCTTCATTAGAAAAATTTAGTACTGAAATTAGAAGTTTGCAAAGAACTGAAATAATGGAATTAGAAGAAAGTTTTGCTTCAGGGCAAAAAGGTTCATCAGCAATGCCACATAAGAAAAACCCCATAATATGTGAAAGGATTTGTGGTCTCTCAAGGGTATTAAGGGGATATGCGGTTTCTGCATTAGAAAATAATAATCTTTGGCATGAACGAGATATTTCTAACTCTTCTGT
>CAYOLB010000171.1:0-2326 GCA_964404675.1 uncultured Atribacterota bacterium
ATTGACTGTACGCTGAGGTAATTCCAGGCTTCCGAATACTGTGCTTGCATTAACAACTGTAGGTATTTCGGGATTAAGATACAATTTTCCAGAACCGAAGATAACATTAATCTTTATTTTTTTACCGGATTCAAATTGTTCCAAATCATTCAGATTAATTTCACCTTCAGCAAATATAATATTCTTTTCTACATAAGGTTCATTCAAGTCAATTTTTTTTCTGTCAAAGATAACTTCATGGCGGCCTCCAAATTGACCAAACATGATAATAATACCCAATATTAACAAGATGACTCCAGGAAACAAACGAAAGAAATTAATTTTAAGACCCAAGATATTTGCCAGTAGGAGAATAATACCTAATATTAAAAGAATAATTCCACAAATAGCACTACCAGTTACTCTCATCTTATTTCATTCCTTTCTCTTTATAGATTATTGTAAATATGATAATGCGTTGCATTAAAAATCTTTTACTATCCATCATAAAATATCATTATCAAGTAGTTTCATTATAACATTTTTTTCTTTTTCTTTATCTAAAAACTAATATATAGAAAACGAAAAACTATGTCAAAAGTACCTTCCCCTAAACTTTTTATTTCTTTCGCCAGAGAACACAGAAAAAACCTCCCCTGTTACTGGTAGATAATTCTTTTTCTTTTTCCAGACTAATTTCAGTTTCAGGAGCATTGGGAGGTAGAAAAAGACATTCACTGACTTTTATTAAAAATTCTTGTTTTATTCTACTTAAATCTTCAGGTGCTTTCAAATCAGCATATTTAAAGACTGGCACATTTTCTTGGAATTCTGGATCCCGGTATAATTGCCCCCAAGTGCTGTCTCTATTAATTGTTCCCACAACAATAGGTCCACCTTTTTTACAAACTCGAAACATTTCTTCTATCATTTTATTTGGATCTGATACAAATTCAATGGTAGCCATAGAAAAAACTCCGTCAAAGATATTATCTTGAAAAGTTAAATTTTGAGTATCCATTTTTCTAAATTCAATTGCTAACTTCTCCTGCGAAGCTCTGCTATGAGCAAACTCGAGCATCTTTTCAGAAATATCAATTCCCGTAACATTTATTCCCTGTCTGGCCATCTTGATGCTAAAATTACCAGTACCACAACCCACATCCAGGATTTTCATTCCAGGTTTTGGTTGAAAAAGATTAAAAGCACAATTTGTTTCAACCTGGTCAGCATACTCTCCTATCTTTGTATCATACCATTTATCATATTTTGTTGCTTCTTTATCGAATATAGTCAATTCTTATCTCCTTTCAGGATAAATTAGATAAAATATGTTTTTTTACTTTATTAAATTTTTGAGAAGTCACAATTTCTCTTTCCCTCGGTTTGGATAGAGAAATGGACACCTCTTCTCTTATTTTTGCAGGACGGGCAGAAAGAACATAAATACGATCAGAGAGATATATTGCTTCTTCGATATCATGAGTAATAAATAAAACAGAGGTATTTATCTTTTCTATCACCCGTAATAACCATTCTTGCATTCTAGAACGGGTAATAGCATCAAGCCCTCCAAATGGTTCATCAAGTAATACAATATCTTTGGAAAACATGTATGTTCTAAGTAGGGCAGCCCTTTGTCTCATTCCACCCGATAATTGAAAAGGATATTTGTACTCAAAACCCTCTAGACCAAATAATTTTAGGTAAGGTTTGACCTTTTCTCTTGCTTCTTTTGTTTTTTCTCCTTTGATAATTAGTGGGAGAGTAGTATTATCAATGACTTTTTTCCATGGCAATAATAGATCCTTTTGATACATATAACTGACATGTCCAGGTTCACCGGTATAATTCTTCCCATCAATAAAAACTTTCCCCTCATCTAAAGGAACAATGCCAGCAATAATGTTAAAAATAGTACTTTTCCCACAACCGCTTGGTCCAATCAGGGTAACAAATTCATTATCATTAAGATAAAAAGAGATATCTTCAATAATAGGCATTCCCTCATAATTTTGTTTAAGATGTTCGACCTTTAGCTTAATTCTACTTCTCCTCTCCTAGCAAAAACTTATTCGTGAAAGAAGTTTCTACCTCCAACTTTCTCTCAATGAGGCCTTGTTCGTATAACCATTGTGCATAATTTTGCCATCTCTCTTTTTCCATTACCCCCCAGTAAGAAGCATCTGCTAGATATTGATCTGCCAAATAGTTTTGGCTACCAATGGCAATTTCTGGATCTATCTCAGGAGCATGTTTTAACAAATCCTGCACAGCTTTTTCGGGATTTTTTATACTGTATTGGTATCCCTTCTCAGTAGCTCTCAAAAAGTTCCTTGCTAGTTCT
>CAYOLB010000172.1:0-6678 GCA_964404675.1 uncultured Atribacterota bacterium
CAGGATGTCCGGTATTGTACAGAGCATGGTTAAAGACAGTGTCAATGCATTTATTGAAAATGATTCCCAACTTGCCCGGGAGGTGTCCCAGAGAGATAAAATGGTCAATGCACTAAGGGATCAGATTATTCGGGAACTTCTGACTTTTATGAGTTCGGATCCCACAACCATTGAACGGTCTTTTCATCTAATTTCCCTGTCCCTTGATTTAGAACGCATTGGAGATCACTGCACGAATATCTGTGAAGATGTGGTATTTATGGTGGAAGGAGAGGTTATCAAACATCAGGATGATAAGAATAAGATGAAATAATAGATAATATACTGCTGACGGTAAACCAGCTTGTTAGGGCTTGATACAGAGAACCGTCCCCTGTTTGTATATTTGACGAAGATTTTAAATTATAATACAATCTAACTTAGCTTAAAGTTAAGTTAGATTGTATTCCTTCATAAATGCGCCCGTGGCTCAATTGGACAAAGCAACTGACTACGGATCAGTAGATTGGGGGTTCGAGTCCCTCCGGGCGCACCATATCATACTGAATTCAGTATATCGTATTCCGTATAACCTAACATAAAGGGGGAGAGGCACGATATTTGTTCGTAAGTTTTTAGCAAGCAAGTAAAAATTGAATAAACACTGAAATTGAAGAAATACTTAAGAGTAAATGAATATATATATAAAACTATAAGGAAAAAGGTATTGGTAGAGGATATAAATCATAAAATGATGAGGGAAGCACTTCAATTAGCGGAAAAAGCTTACAAGCAGAATGAGGTCCCCGTTGGGGCATTGATAGTTTTGGAAGGTAGGATAATTGCCCGAGCTTTCAATCAAAAAGAAAAATTACAGGATCCCACTGCCCATGCAGAGATTCTGGCTATTCAGGAAGCATGCAGGTATTTAAATAGCTGGCATCTGGATAATGCTACAATTTATGTCACACTAGAACCATGTCCTATGTGCGCTTATGCTATAATTCAGGCACGTATAAAGAACCTCGTATTTGGTACCGGTGATCCTAAAGCAGGTGCTGCTGGAAGTGTAGTGAATCTTTTTCAGAAAAAGTTGTTTAACCATGATGTTGAGGTAATTGGCGGGATTTTAGAAAAAGAATGTGGAGCATTATTGAAGAAATTTTTTCAGAATAAAAGGCAATAAATACTAGTATAATAATTTAAAAACAAAATAAATGGAGAGGTGGCCGAGTCCGGTTGAAGGCGCTCGACTCGAAATCGAGTAGGCAGCTAATAACTGCCTCGCGGGTTCAAATCCCGCCTTCTCCGCCAGTTAACTATTTAAAAGGATACTTTTTGTTTTTAAAAGATTTTAAGCATTTTTAATTTTTTTAGTTGCATAAGGTTAATTATTTTTTTGCAGGTTTATCGCTATCTGCTTTTCACCTGAACTCTAATGCTAGGAAGTTGTATCACTTAGAAATATTATAATTAAATAAAATTGGGAAAAAAAGAGTAAAACAAAAAGGTAAATAAGAAAAATTCAAACATCTTTTAGAGGTCTTTAAAGCCATTTGGTTTGCGGAATTGATGTTTACTTTTACTTATTATATTAATTGTTATAATTAATTATTTATTCTTAAAACATATGGGGACGAATTATACAAATCTATTTGAAAGATAGAATTATTTGATATATATTTAAAAAAGAGAGGTATTTTAAAATTAGTAGTAACTCCTCGTTTCAACAAGTGAATGGAAAGGAGTGTCAAATTGATTAATTTAAAGAATCCTTTTATATTCCCACCAATAAAATTGGGATATAGTGATGGGAATGGCAATGTAACGGACAAGTATAAAGATTTCTACACTATCAGAAGTCAATATTTAGGGGCAATGATTTTAGAGCCCTTATATATTGATAAAGGATTAAGAGAGATTCCTACTCAATTAGGAATAGATCATGATGAAAGGATTTATGGATTACAGGTCTTGATCGATGCAATCCATCAATCAGGAGCTAGGACTGTTGCCCATCTAAATCACCCCGGAAGAATGGCAAATCCCAAGATCCCAGGTAATTATTATTTTTCTTCTACTGACAGGCCATGTGAGAATGGAGGAGCAACTCCTAAGAGAATGAGTATCGATGAAATAAGTATGGCAACTGAACTATTTGTTAATGCTGCCAAAAGAGCACAAGAATCTCATTTCGATATGCTAGAATTGCAGTTTGGACATGGGTATCTGGCTGCACAATTTATTTCCCCTTTTGTTAATGATAGAACGGACCAATACGGAGGAACATTTGAGAATAGAATAAAATTTCCTCTGGAAATTTTTGAGGCAGTCAAACAATCTGTTGAATTGCCAATTATTGTGAGAATTAGTGGTGATGAGATGTTGCCTCAGGGTATTCAGTTGTCTGAGATGGTACAGTTTTCAAAAATATTGGAAGCAAAAGGAGTGGAAGCAATCCATGTATCCGCTGGAAGTGTATGCTCAACTCCTCCCTGGTTCTTTCAACATATGTTTATTGCTAAAGGGAAAACCTGGGAAATGGGTCGTGAGATTCAGAAACATCTCAATATACCGGTAATTTTTGTTGGCAGGGTTAATACTTTTGAAGATATTGATAAACTTAAGGATGAATTTCTAGCAGGTTACATTGCTATTGGAAGGGCATTGATTGCAGATCCCAAATTTGTTGGAAAATACCTTAAGAAAGAGACAGGTAAAGTGCGTCCATGTCTGGCGTGTGCTGAGGGTTGTCTGGGAGGAGTAAGGTCGGGACAAGGCCTGCAATGTCTTGTCAATCCAGAAGTTGGACGTGAGCATGAGAGTTTTAAGGTTTTAACTAACAACAAAAAATATGCTGTAGTTGGTGGGGGTTTGGCAGGCATGGAAGCAGCAATAATGCTAAAAAAAAGAGGATACAAGGTTGATTTATATGAAAAAGAGGAATTAGGAGGGCAATTTAATCTTGCTCCATTAACACCACATAAAAGTTCGATGGCAAGACTGGTTCCATATTTTGTAAGTGAGTTAAAAGATAAGAAAATTAATATTATCCTTAAAGAGGCAAATAGAGAAGATATTTTAAAGAATAGATATGACGGACTTGTATTAGCAACAGGTTCCAGACCATCGGTTCCGCCAATAGATGGGTTGAATCATTTTTACTGGGCTGATATTCTCAAAGAAGAGAATTTGCCAGAAAATAAAAAGATATTAATCATCGGAGGGGGACTTATTGGCGTTGACATTGCAACTGCCTTGATACAGAGAGGTAATCAGATAATCATTGTTAAGAGGACAACCGATTTTGGTGAAGATATGGAAATGATTGCCAAGTCCATTTCTCTAAAACTGATGAACGAGAAAGGGACTATCTTTAGTGATCATACGAATATTAAGAAAATTGAAGGAAATACAGTTTTTGCTGAGAGAAATGGGGAAAAACTTGAGTTTAAGAAGATTGATATAATAGTTGTTTCCACTGGCATGAAGAGCTATAATCCATTGGAAGAGGGTTTGCGAGATGAATTACCCGTTTTTGTAATTGGGGACGCCAAAAAAGTTGGGAATGCGCAAGATGCAATTAGAGATGCATATGATACAATAAAAGCTTTGTAAATATTTAGAGAGATATGTAAATTCGATAAAAGAAAAGAATGTGGTATACCTTAAGGTTTCAATTTTCAATTACTTCTGGAGTAAATGATTTTTTATTAACTATTTGGATACCTTTGTATCTCTTAGTCTCTTAGTTCAAATGAAAAGATTCTGCTTCGTGTTTTAGGAGTGTTTTTAATAGAATACCTCCAGGAAAAGTTTCGAATTTTATTTGCCTTTTTTCTCATGCTTATCGTAGTTAAGCTGACAATCAGACTTTAATCTTAAACAAAGTAATCATTAAAACTATATTGGACCTATTGAAGAATGAAAAGGAATTTAATTTATATAAATTTGCTGACAATAATAGAGTAATTATTTTTAAATCAGAATATATTTTGATATCTTTAAGTTAAGCGTATATCAGTCTTAGCATAATACATAATTTTGTATATACAATAAAATTGTAAAAAAAAGAAAGGAAGGAAGAAATTTTTATGCCTTGGATAGAAACAGAAGATTGTACTGGTTGTGGCATTTGTGTAAGTAAATGTCCTGTTGATTCAATATCTTTAAATGATGGTATTGCCTTCATTGATATGAGTAATTGTATTCATTGTGGAATTTGTCATACTGCTTGCCCTCAAGGAGCAGTAAGGCATGATAGTGAGAAGATACCGGATGAAGTTAGGAAAAATGTGGATATAACAAAAGGATTCATGGAAGATTGTACTAAATACCTTGGTAGCGAAGAAGAAAAACAAAAATGCCTGCAGAGGATGATAAAACATTTTAATAAAGAAAAGATTGTAGCTGAAAAAACGTTGCAAGAGTTACAGACACTTTTAAAAAAATATATTAATAATTAATAGTCTAATAGATGGATAGGTGGAGAATAAATTATAGATCAATAGAGAGGACTTGATTATATGAATATAAAGAAATTAGTAGATATGCCCATCATGAAAACTGCACATAATGTGGATGCCAGAAACCTCTACAACACGGAAAATGCAGTAATTACTGTGATTAGTTTAAGACCAGGACAATCTCTAAAAAAACATATTACGCCAGTTGATGTAGCTTTTTATGTTTTAAGTGGTAAGGGTGTAGTGGAAATAGGAAATGAAAAAGAGACTGTTAAAGCTCATACTTTAATAGAAAGTCCTAAGGATATTGTACATTGCTGGTATAACGAAAGTGAAGAAGAGTTGGTTTTTATGATTATAAAAGTACCAAGACCTGCTAGAGAAACAAAATTTATTTCAGAATAAAATTATTGCCAGAGGTAGCACTGTATTAGATTTAAATAAATTTTATATTTATTAGTAAGCATTAATAAAGTTTTAAGAAAAATTTGATTTAATAATAAATATCCAAAGGATATAGCATGAAATGTTTGGTAATATATAAGTCTAAAACAGGCTTTACAGAAAAATATGCAAAGTGGATAGCAAAAGAGATATCAGCAGATATTTATAGTTATAGAGTAATTAATATAGAAATATTCAAAGATTATGATGTTATTATTTATGGTGGAAGTCTGCATGCTGTTGGCATTGAAGGAATAAAGCTAATTAAAGATAATCTGGATAATTTAAAAGAGAAAAATATAATTGTATTTACAGTTGGTGCAACCCCTTCTCGGGAAGAAACGGTACAAGAAATCAAGAGGAATAATTTTAACAGAGAGCAATTGGGGCAAATTAGATTCTTTTATCTTCGTGGTGGTTTTAATTATAATAAGTTACCGTTTATTGATAAGGTATTGATGAAGCTATTACAATTAAAATTAAAAATGAAGAAAAACTTAACCCTGGACGAGAAGGGAATGCTAAATGCCTACAATAAGCCAGTAGATTTCACACGTAGAGAAAATATTGAAGATATCATATCGTATATTCGCTCCCTAAAAATAGAATAAGTTTTTCTCAGGAGATTTCAATGATATTACCATATGCCAGAATGATAAATTTTGACATTTTGATGGATGAATTATCTAAAGAAATTATGTCTTATGGGCATCTTCCATTAATGAATAAGATGAACAGGGGGGACGAGTACGCATATCGTATTTTAATTGGTACTGTTCTTTCATCGCGAACTAAAGACGAAGTAACTGCACTTGCATCAGAAAGATTGTTTGCACAGGCTCCAAATCCAGAAAAACTATCTCAATTATCAGAAACAGAAATTGCCAATTTAATTTATCCTGTAGGCTTTTACCGCATAAAGTCAAAAAATATTAAAAATATTGGAAACTTAATTATAGAAAAGTATAACAGTAAAGTGCCGGATACCTTAGATGAATTAATCCAGTTACCTGGGGTAGGAAGAAAAACGGCAAACCTCGTATTAGGCGTCGCTTATAATATTGAAAGTATTACTGTAGATACTCATGTTCATAGAATATCAAATCGCATTGGTATAGTTAAGACAAAAATACCCCAAGAAACTGAACAGGACTTACAAAAGATATTACCAAAAAAATATTGGATTTCATATAATAAATTATTAGTTGCCTATGGCCAGATAATTTGCAGGCCCATTTCTCCGATATGTTCTAAATGTAAGATAAGCAATTTTTGTAAACGCATTGGAGTTAAAAAAAGCAGATAAGTCAAAAAAAATCAAGAATAAATACATGGTTTAGTTTTTCCACTATTTTGTCTAATTTATAGAAATTTAAACTAAATATATTTTTAACAGTAGCTTTTTTATTCAAAATGTATTAAAATAATAAGTCGCCTTTTGTTCATTATTTTATTTAACTATAGAAAACCTACTTCTTTGGAGATGGCAATGGTTAAATAACTGTTTTTAGCATCAAAACATAGCTATGTTAGTTAAATATTTTTATCAGATGGCCTAATTTAGGCAAACTTCTCAGAGAGGTTTCTTAAAGCCACCCACTTTACGGGTGTGTTATTTACTAACAAATATGAGTCGAATAGTTCATGCTATTTGACAGGAGATTTTATCCTGTCTATTATAATTATATAGTGTGGAGAGGTACCGAAGTGGTCATAACGGGATCGCCTGGAGAGCGATTGGGCGGTCAAAAACTGCCTCGCGGGTTCGAATCCCGCCCTCTCCGCCATA
>CAYOLB010000173.1:0-4348 GCA_964404675.1 uncultured Atribacterota bacterium
TTACCCGGATCGGTATCTGGTTGCTAAAACTGATCCTATAACTTTTACAACAGAGGAAATAGGTTGGTATGCTGTGCAGGTCAATGCCAATGATATTGCTACTAGAGGCGCTGTCCCGAAATGGTTTCAAGCCACTATTCTCCTGCCGGAGAATAAAACAAACGAGGCACTTGTCGATAAAATATTTACCCAAATATATAATGCCTGTAACCAATTAAATATAACAGTTATTGGTGGTCACACCGAGATTAGCTATAATCTCGATCGTCCAATTGTAGTTGGCTGTATGTTGGGTGAGGTTGAAAAGAATAAACTTGTTTCCACTTCTGCTGCCAGACCAGGTGATGTTATTATCCTGACAAAGGGGATTGTTATTGAAGGAACGGCAATTATTGCCAGAGAGAAGCAAAAGGAATTAAGGGATAAAGGGTATTCAGAAGGATTTATAAAAAAGTGTCAAAACTTTATTTATAAACCGGGATTGTCGGTCTTAAAAGAGGCCTTGTTAGCAAATCAATTAGAGGTACATGCCATGCATGATCCGACAGAGGGAGGAATATCTGCCGGGATTTATGAAATTGCAATAGCTTCCCAGGTTGGGATTTTGCTTGAGAGAGCAAAGATACCAATTTTAGAAGAAGCACAGAAACTTTGTAATGATTATCATTTAAATCCCTTAAATACTATAACTTCGGGAACTTTATTAATTGTAACTCCTAAAAATGAATCCAGTAAAATAATTAGCATTTTAGAGAAAAAGGGTATTGATTCTTATTCGATTGGAGAGATAAAAGATAGAAAATTTGGCATAAAAATCAAAACAGATAATATTATAGAGGATTTAACATGTTCGGCAACCGATGAAATCACCAGAATTTTTGAATGATTTATTTAAAGATTTTTCTTAAGAAGCCATATTAATCACTTTTTTTTGAAAGATATGAAATTTTTGATAATACTTGTTTTTATTAGTAACAATATTGTGGAAAGCTATGATTAATAATAAAAAAAATCCATCAAATCAGCCAATTATACCTAAAAAAGATACCAAATTATTAAAATTATTAACTGTTCTTTTTCTGCCTTATCTTGCATTAAGTATTGGTCAGAATGGATTTCTTGCTTTACTACATTTTGTTCGCGCAGAATTTGGATTAACCAGAGTGCAAGTTGGTTATTATTCAACCAGTTTTTTTATTAGCGCAGCATTGCTTTCTATTTTTACCGGTAGTATTGTTGACAAAATGGGACCAAAAAAAGGCATGCTTTTTGGAATTGGGTCTATGGGTATTCTGTTATTACTACATAGTCTATCACCATCATATAACTATCTTTTATTGATTGCTTTTTTTACTGGTCTTGGTTTCAGCATCATTACTCCTTCTGCTACAAAGGCAGTAATGATATCTAGTCCTAGGAAAAAACGAGCTGCTTCAATGGGTTTTACACAAACTGGATTTGGAGTTGGTGGTATAGTAGGAGCCAGTCTCATACCTTTTTTGGGTGAAATCTTTGGTTGGCGAATAGCCATACAAGCCGCGGCATTTTTTGTTTTAGTAATGGTTCCTTTTGTTTCCAGGCTTTATAACGAACAGAATTTTACTAAAAGCATCATTGATACTTCTAATAATGTTCTAAAAGAAGAAAACTCATTTAAAAATAATTTTTTATCTCTTTTTGCAAATAAATTTTTGTTTAGATTCTGTGTAGTTGGTATTGTTTTTGGAATAGCAGAGGGATCTACGCTTTCTCATTTTGTTGTTTTTCTTTCTGAAGATTTAAATATGAGCAAGGCAATGGTGGGCTTGATATTTGGAACACTCCATCTAGGAGGAATGATTGGGCTTATTGTTTGGGGCCGATTTTCTGACTATTTTTTTCATTTAGATAGAAACATAAGTGTTTTCTTTATCGGATTCTCTGCAGGGATAATGTATCTTATTTTTGGATTTTTTATAAAATATTTATTGGATAACACAACAATAGTTTTTATATTATCTTTTATTATGGGTTTTTGTGTACTTGGCTGGACAGGAGTCTATTTGACATCTGTAGGGGAATTTGCAGGAGAGAAAAAAGCTGGAATTACAACAGGGTTTGCACTCTTATTAATAAGAATTGGGATGCTTGTATCACCACCCTTATTTGGGCTGATTGCCGATATAAATAGAGGTTACCAGCTTAGCTGGCTATTCTTTGGTTTTATCATTATAGGCATTTCATTGCTTTTCTTACTTAAAAAGTAAGCTGATTATTTCAATAATGTTAAACTTCAAATTGTTTAAGAATTTATTAGATATCAAGGAAAATAGACCAATAAAAGGATTGTGTCTTAAAGATTTATGGATTTGTTTGGAGCAATGCATTTCTATGAAACACGACTGTAGTACAGTGAAAGTTAATAAAAAAGAAATAGTATAATTTATAATAATATATTATAATAAAAAAGTAAGCAAAGTGTATTCTCATAAAAATATCAAAAAGATTGGAGGTGATAAAGTACCTATATAATTTTTAATATTATATCAAAAAATAGTTGTTTACTAAGTCTGTTTGGAGGTATCAAGATAATGAAAAAAATTCTTTCTATTATTACAATTTCTTTAGTTTTATGTTTGATGATAAATGTTGCAATATTTGCCCAAAAAGTTTCCTATTATGCCAACATCACAGCTATTGAACCAATCATGGAATCCTTCGAAATAGATACTGGAATCAAAGGTGAATATACACGAATTTCTGCTGATAAATTTCTTGCTACTGTTATTACTGAGTTTGAAGCGGGGAAATTACAGGCTGATGTTATCCAGGCACCAATAACTGTTTTAGACCTCTTAAAAGAAAGAGGAGTACTTTCAGATTATATCTCTCCTGCTGCTGAAGATTATCCAGAATGGACTCACCAGGATGGGATTCAACTGTTTGGTATTGAGTATGTAGGGCTTATTTATAATAAGGAAATGGTTGATCCCCAAGAGGCTCCTAAACGATATGAAGATTTAACAGATCCAAAATGGAAAGATAGAATTGTTATGGCTAATCCCTCTATACATCCTACAACGATTTCCTGGCTCATAGGTCTAAAGGAAAATGTTTTTGAAACAGAAGAAGCCTGGAGAGAATTCCTTGAAGGATTAGCAGCTAATAATCCTATGTTTGTAGCCTCTTTTGGCCCTACTCCTGCACCTATTGAAAGCGGTGAAAAACATATTGGAATTTCTATGCCCAAATATATCATTACCAAAGCTCCTGCACCATTAGATTGGGCACGGTTGGAACAACCTCTATTAGGAACACCTCGGGCTATTGCGGTGACTTCTTCGGCTCCTAATCCTGAGGGAGCTAAGGCTTTTGTAGATTATTGGCTTTCGGAGAAAGCAATGTCAATATTGGCAGAAAAGGTTGGCGAATATGTGTTGGCACCAGGTGTATATCCACCTATTGAAGATATGGATAAAGCAGAGGTAATTGCTATTCGGGAACTTTCGGATGAGGAAATTCAACATTGGGGAGAAGAATTTAGCAAAATATTTGATGTATACTAATTATTATATATTATTAGGTAAGTGATAAGCAAAGGAGGATAACTTTGGAAATCCGGATTAAAGATGTTAGTAAACATTATTTTTCGGAGGGGAAGACTATCAAGGCATTGGATAATGTGAGTCTTACAATCCCCGGGAAGAAAATATTTACTTTACTAGGGCCCAGTGGTTGTGGTAAAACTACCCTTCTTCGTTGTATTGTAGGTCTGGAGACTCCTGATACCGGTGAAATTATTATTGGCGATGAAATAGTATGGTCTGGCAAGAAAGGAATAAATGTGCCGGTTGAGAAACGAGGATTGGCTATGGTATTCCAAACATATGCTATCTGGCCGCACATGGATGTCTTTAATAATGTTGCCTATCCACTTCAAATTCAAAAAGTATCCAAGGAAGAAATACGGAAACGGGTTGAAAAGACTTTGAAATTCGTAAAACTGGAAGGATTTGAACATAGACCAGCAACAAATATCTCTGGTGGTCAGCAACAGCGTGTAGCCCTTGCCAGAGCTTTAATTGCGGAACCAAAAGTTATTCTTTTTGATGAACCTTTAAGCAATCTGGATGCAAAACTCAGGGAAGAAACTAGAAAGGATTTGAGAATTTTCTTGAATGAACTTAAGATAACCGCTGTATATGTAACTCATGATCAGATTGAAGCCCTTGCTCTTTCTGATATAATTGCGGTAATGCATTCCGGAAAAATTATAGAGATTGGCTCTCCAAGAAAAATATACTTCGATGCGTCCCACCGTTTCGTAGCAGATTTTATTGGCAGGGCCAATCTTATCAAAGCGGTAGTC
>CAYOLB010000174.1:0-2068 GCA_964404675.1 uncultured Atribacterota bacterium
ACAGAAAAAGAAATAGCCAAAGGATACAGGTTAGCCTGTCAGGCGAAACTTATTCAAGATACTATAATAGAGATACCCCCAGAATTAAGATTAAATCTCCAGGAATATTTTTTACCCCAGGCAAAAGGAGATGTTTACAAAATTGGAAAATGTTTTCAACTTGATACTGATCTGAGAAAAATATTTATTGAGTTAGAAGAGCCTTCTATAGAGGACCAGAGGTCAGACTGGGAAAGAATCAAGGATGCATTATATCAAAAAAAGATAAAAAATACTACAATCTCATCTAATCTATTAATATCTTTAGAGGTACTAAGGAAAATTCCAAAATTAATCAGAGAAGCTGATTTTAAAATTACAGTTACTATTATTAAGAACGAGGTTATAGAAATAGAAAAAGGTGATAGCAGCGACCATAGTTATGGTATTGCCTTTGATATTGGAACAACCACAGTAGCAGGATATTTAATTAACCTGATAAGTGGAAAAGAGATTACAGCTGTTGCCAAATCAAATCCTCAGATTAAACATGGTGATGATGTTATTTCCAGAATTGGATTTGTACAGAAATATAAGGATGGATTACAGGGATTACAAGAAGAGATTGTTACTGCTATCAATGAAATAATAACTGAAATTACCAGGAAAGCAAAAATAAACAAGAAACATATATATAGAATTGTATTTGTTGGAAATACTTGTATGCATCATCTGCTATTGGGAATTAATCCTATTAATTTAGCCCCTTCACCTTATATTCCTGTTATCAGAGATAGTCTCAATTTAAAAGCAATGAATATCCCTGGGCTCTTTCTTAATCAGACTACTGATATTTTTCTACTTCCCAATATTTCTGCCTTTGTGGGAGCAGATATCTCAGCAGGTATTATTGCAAATAATCTGTGGGAGAAGGATAAAACTACCCTTTTGGTAGATTTAGGTACTAATGGAGAAATCGTTTTGGGGTTAAAAGGGAAATTGTGGGCTTGTTCAACAGCAGTAGGGCCTGCTTTTGAAGGTGCTAGGATTAGTTCAGGAATGAGAGCAGCAAAAGGGGCTATTGATAAAGTAAAAATTGAAAATGATTCAATTAGTTACAGAGTTATTGAAAATGGTAATGTAAAAGGCCTTTGCGGCGCAGGTCTTATTGATGTAATTGCTGAATTACTTAGATTAGGATTAATTAATAGAAGTGGAAAACTTCTTGGCAGAGAAGAATGTGCTAACAAAGTAAGTAAAGAAATCAAAAAGAGAATATTAGAAGTGAAAAATGGGAACAAATTTCTTTTAATTGAAGGTGAAAAAACAGTAAGCGGAGAAGCTATATATCTAACCCAAAAGGATATTAGAGAAGTCCAATTAGCCAAAGCTGCGGTAAATGCAGGGATTAAAATCTTGTTAAAAGAGGTAAATATATCTGTAAATGATATTGATGAAATATTATTAGCAGGAGCATTTGGTAATTTTATTGACAGAAAAAATGCGGTAAGGGTAGGTTTAATACCTGATTTGTCATTAAAAAAAATAAAAGCTGTCGGCAATTCAGCTGGAAGAGGTGCTGAACTAGTTTTATGTTCTAATAAAGAAATGCAACTGGCAGAAGAAATATCCAAGAAAGTTAATTATATTGAATTATCATCTAATTCAAATTTTCAAAAAGAATTTATTGAGGAAATATTTTTTAATAAAAGTTAAACAGATTCATTTAGATAACGGAGAATTTATCTTAACGAATGGAGTATCTTTAAATGTTACTAATAGGATGCTTGATACATTAAAAGAGATAGATTATATAGTTTTTGGTATTGTTACCATTGGACATTTTCTAGAAGATAAAGTTTCCGAATATTTTAACTCAAAAGATTTCCCAAAAGCTTTAGCCCTCGATGCCGCTGGAACTGTTTCGGTTAGATATTTATGCAAAAGAACATTCTTGTAAAACATGCAAGGCAATCAATTGTCAGTTTATAAAAAACTTTGATTGTATTTAAGATAGTCAATTCATAAAATGTATAGAAAGAGCATATATCATTAATTACAAGACATGAAAAAAGTTTGACAATTCCCC
>CAYOLB010000175.1:0-6472 GCA_964404675.1 uncultured Atribacterota bacterium
TGTGCCATTTTTTATCTAACTCCTAGTTACTCCCTTACTCTTTATCATTTTCTTTAAATATCATCTTTTGTATATGAAAACAGTATATCGTATACCGTATAACGTATAACGTTAAGATAAATAAATTGTCAGTTTTCAGTTAAATACCAAAATATAACTAATCAATTACTCAATTTACCTGTTAGCAAATTATTTTTGGTCTGCCAGTCAAAATCGTACTGCGCCGTGCGTATTGCGTATTGTGTCAAATACAGTATCGAGTATGTCGTTTTCATTTCTCCCCCCTCACTCTAGCCCTCTCCCTACGAGGGGAGAGGGGGATATAAGAAACTGATTTTATTCCACTTATCTCCGTAATATTTCACTACATACTCACTATACCTTAGTTCTTTTTTATAGAATGTAAGCATAATTGAATGAGATTGCTTTGTCGCTTCGCGCAATGACAAATAAAAAAAATACGTGCAATGAAGAATTCGTATTGCGCCGCACGTATTGCGTCAAAATGTAAATAAAAATTGCATTTTGAACTAAATACTAAATACCAACTACTAACGACTCTTATCTCTCACTTATTCCAACATTATTTTACTACATACTACATACACGATACTCGATACTATTTTTACTTAAATAATGTTTTTTCTTTCTTTAATCTTTTTATCTCATCTCTTAATAAAGCTGCTTTTTCAAAATCCAACTGCTTGGCTGCCTGTTTCATCTCATTTCTTAAGGATTTCAGAAGAGCATTCAGGCTTCCTTTTGGCAGATATTTTTCTTTTCCCTCTTTTAGTACATAATCTTCTTCTTCAAAATCCATTTCCTCTGTATAAAGCATATCATATATAGGCTTTTGGATTGTCTGTGGAATAATATTGTATCTTTGATTATAATCTAACTGAATCTTTCTTCTACGATTAGTCTCATCGATTGCCCTTTGCATGGAACCAGTAATTTCATTGCAATACATGATAACTGTGCCATTTATATGTCTTGCAGCCCTGCCCATAGTTTGTATTAAAGAGGTCTCCGACCGAAGGAACCCTTCTTTATCTGCATCTAAAATTGCAACTAGAGAGACTTCTGGCAGGTCTAGACCCTCTCTTAATAAGTTAACACCAACCAGCACATCAAAATTTCCTTCCCTTAAACTTTTTAATATTTTAATTCTCTCAATGGTATCAATTTCAGAATGTAGATATTTTACCCTTATAGAAATATTTTGCAGGTAACTGGCTGTATCTTCAGCCATTCTTTTAGTTAAGGTAGTAACCAATATTCTTTCTTTTTTTGTAACTCTCTTTTTTATTTCAGCAATTAAGTCATCGATTTGAAATTCTGCTGATCTTATGACAACCTCAGGATCTACCAATCCGGTTGGTCTTATTATCTGTTCTACGATCTGATAACTCTTCGTTACTTCATATTGTGCAGGTGTTGCAGAAACAAATAGCACTTTTTCCAGGTACTTTTCAAATTCATCAAAAACCAAAGGACGATTATCGTAAGCTGAAGGTAATCTAAAACCATACTTTACAAGACTGTCTTTCCTGGATTTATCTCCGGCATACATCCCCCTTATTTGAGGCAAGGTCACATGTGATTCATCTATTATAATTAAAAATTGTTCAGGGAAATAATTAATTAAAGTAGCTGGGGGTTCTCCTGCTTTTCTTCCACTTAAATGTCTGGAGTAATTTTCAATACCGGTACAATATCCCAATTGGGATAGCATTTCCAGGTCATAATTTGTTCTCTGTTTTAATCTTTCTGCTTCTAATATTTTATTGTGCTTTTGAAAATAAGCTAATCTTTCATCTAACTCCTCTGAAATTTTCTTAATAGCCTCCTGGACTCGTCCATGAGTAGTGACAAAATGTTTTGCAGGATAGATTGCTACCTTTCTTTTTTGCTGTATCTTATGGCCGGTTAAAGGATTAATCTCATGAATCGCTTCTACTGTGTCACCAAATAATTCAATACGGATGGCATTTTCAGTATAAGCAGGAAATATTTCTACTATATCTCCTCTAACCCGAAAGTAACTTCTCTGAAATTCAATATCATTTCTTTCATATTGAATATCTACTAATCTTTTTATAATATCACTACGTGGATATTGCTGCCCTTCTTCTATCATTAAAACCAATCTTGAAAAGTCCGTAGGTGAGCCTAAGCCATAGATGCACGATACACTGGAAACAATAATTACATCTCTTCTTTCCAGTAAGGCTGCAGTTGCTGCCAGCCTTAATCTATCAATTTCATCATTGACAGAAGAGTCTTTTTCAATATAAGTATCAGTTCGAGGAATATAGGCTTCAGGTTGATAATAATCATAGTAGCTAACAAAATATCCAACGGCGTTATTAGGAAAATACCGTTTGAACTCATTACATAATTGTGCCGCCAGGGTCTTATTATGAGAGATAACCAGAGTAGGCATCTGCAAATCTTGAATTATATTAGCCATGGTAAATGTTTTCCCTGAACCAGTAACACCCAATAATGTTTGTATTTTTTTACCCTGTTTAAAGCCATCACTTATTTTTTTTATGGCCTCAGGCTGATCCCCTTGTGGTGGATAATCAGAAACCAATTGAAATTTATTATCCATTAATTTGTCCTCTAAAATCTTCTATTGACTTAATCTCGAACATACATTTGGGTAAAAATATTTTACCAGCAATAAATTATATCATAAGTTTCAAAATAGTTAGAAAATTATAATAGTAGTTAAAAAACCTCTAAAAGGCTTTTTTTAAGGTAAGAATATTTTGGTAGCATTATCTTGACATTATGATAAAACCATTGTTGCATCCAGTTTTTTGGTGAATCTAAAATAAAAAATTAATTGTTTAGTAAATTTTTAGTTAGAATCTTCCAAAGTTGAAGTACTTCCTTTTTTGTATCCTCAGGAGATTTACTGTTATCAATAACATAATCCGCCAGAGATATCTTCTCTTTTAAAGGCATTTGTGCTTTAATTCTCTTGAGGGCTTCATCTTTTGATATTCCATTTCTTTTTAGCAATCTGATTATCTGCTCTTTTTCTGAAAGGTAAACAACTATGGTTTTATCCATCATTTCTGCTAGATGGGCCTCAAAGAGCAAGGGCGCATCTACAATACAGATAACTTCTTTATTGGCCTGCTTAGACTGCTGTCTTATCTGTGCTAATTGTTTCTTTATCACTTCTATTATGATAGGATGAGTTATCTTATTGAGCAAATTTAATTTTGCTTGATTGGAAAATACAATACTGCCTAATTTCTTTCTATCAATTTCTTGATTATCTTTTAGAATCTCTTCGCCAAAGTTTTCGACAATTCTTTTCCAGGCTTTTTTTGATGGCTGTACAATTTCTCTGGCTATCAGATCTACATCGATAACTTTGGCTCCTAATCCTTTAAAAATTTGGGCTACAGTAGTTTTCCCAGATACGATTCCACCGGTAAGTCCTACCACAAGCATTCTCAAATACAACCACCTCTTGTTAGAAAAATAAATTACTCATTATTACAAATCTCCCCAGCGATAACCTGTTTTAAAATTAACCACCAAGGGAACGCTCAATTGTAAGCTATTTTCCATAATTTCCTTTACTATTTCTCTTCTTATATCCAAATCACTTTCCGGTATCTCAAAAATTAACTCATCATGTATTTGCAATATTAACCCAGTTTTGAGATTTTTTTCTGCCATTTTTTTATCAATCCTAATCATGGCAATCTTTATCAAGTCTGCTGCAGTTCCCTGGATTGGAGTATTTATTGCAGTTCTCTCATAAAATTCTCTAATATTTTTATTGGGGCTATCAATCCCCTCCAAATACCTGACACGATTTAACATGGTTTGTACATATTTATTTTTTCTTGCCTGGATTATTTGTTCTTCAATAAACTCTTTCACCCTATGATATTTCTGAAAATAGGCATCTATGTATTGTTGCGCCACATCCCTGCTAATAGCAAGATTATTAGCTAACCCATAGCTACTGATACCATAAACAATCCCAAAGTTAATAGTCTTTGCTATTCTTCTCATTTCATCACTGACAATATCCTTCTCAATATTAAAGATCTGGGCAGCAGTATAGGCATGAACATCTTCACCCTGGAAAAATGCATCTAAAAGATTTTTATCTTGTGACAGATGAGCCAAGATTCTTAATTCTACCTGAGAATAATCAGCTGATAAATAGATATTCCCCTTCTCTACTATAAAGCCATTTCTGATTGCCTTTCCTAATTCTGTCCTTATCGGTATGTTTTGCAAATTGGGATTATTGCTGCTTAGACGACCAGTTGAAGTCCCGGTTTGGTTAAAACAAGTATGGATTCTTCCTGTTTGTTTGTTAATCAATTTTGGTAATTTGTCAATATAGGTATTTTTTAATTTTTCCAATTCCCGGTAATAAAGAATTTTGGCAACTATCTCGTGCTTTTCAGATAATTTATTTAAGACCTGGGCATTGGTAGAATAGCCTGTTTTAATCTTTTTAGTGGCAGGTAGTTGTAATTTCTGGAATAATATTTGGCTTAATTGTTTAGGCGAATTAAGATTAAACTCTTCCCCGGCAAGATTGAATATTTCTTTTCTAATATTATCTATATTTTTTGAAAATTGCTGAGACATTTTCTTGAGAAAAGATATATCAAGTTTAATCCCAGTCTCCTCCATCTGATAAATAACCTTGATTAAGGGAAGTTCGATATCCTGATATAGCTTATTTAACTTATTTTCCTGCAAAATATTCCACAATGTCTTTTTTAAGGGTATTAAGGACTTTGCTTGCCAGCAAATATCTCTCTCTTTCTCTGCAACATTTTTATCCAATTGTTTTTTATCTGAATAAAGTATATTATCTTGCTTCAAGTAATCCTCAATAATTTTTTTTAAAGTATATTCCTGTAATGAAGGGTTTATTAAATAAGCCGCAATTTTTGTATCAAAATAAGGTTCTGCTAAAAAATATTTATCATGTAAACAGCATAAAACATTTTTCAAGTCATAACCTATTTTATCAATTGTCTTATCTTGCAAAATTGGTAAAAGACTTTTTTTCAATTTTCCGATTGATATATGTCCCTTCTTTTCTATTAACCTATTTTCCTCATCCAGCCTTATCAGAAATACATCCTCCTCTGAAGTTAATGCTGCTCTTTTTAATTTCTGAGGATGGATTGTTTTTTGCTTTTCACATTCAAATACAAAGGCAAAACTACCAGCTAATTTTATCCTTTCAAATAATTTCAACATGTCTTGTTCATTTTTTATTTCATGAAAAATAAAGTCTTTTTTTTCTTTCTTGGTATCGTCACTTGACACAGGTATTTTTTCCAGCAGTTTTTTAAATTCATATTTTTGAAAAATTTTGCGCAACTGCTCATAATCAGGACCCTTATAATTGTATTTTTCCAGCTTTAAATCAATATCTATATCCTTTTTAATCACTGCCAAGTCTTTACTTAACCTTGCTTGTTCTTGATATTTTTCTATTTTGTTTTTAATCGATTTTTTTGTTATACTCTGATAATTCTTCAGGATATTCTCTAGGTTCCCAAACGCTTTAACTAATTCCTTGGCAGTTTTTTCACCAATACCAGGAATTCCAGGTATATTATCAGACGAATCTCCCTTCAATCCAATATAATCTGGAATCAATGATGGAGAAAACCCCAACAATTTATCCACTGAACCCATATGGTATGCTTTAACTTGCGAAATACCTTTTTGCATTAATAAAACATCTGTATTCTTATCAACCAACTGCAACAAATCTCTATCACCAGTTACGACAACAGTTTTATATTCACTCTCTTTTGCTGTTTCAGCAATAGAACCGATAATATCATCGGCCTCATATTCTTCAATAGCAATTGAAGGGATTTGATATTTATTAACTATTTCTTTAATAATGGGTAATTGATCTATCAATTCCTGGGGCATTTTTTCCCGTTGCGCTTTGTATTCGTGGTATTTTTTGTGACGGAAGGTTGGTTTTGGGGTATCGAATGCTATAATCAAACCATCTGGTTTCTGTTCTTCCAACAACCGCATCAGCACAAGAGTAAATCCATAAGCAGCATTAATCAGCTGCCCATAACTGGTGGATAACTTTGGTAATGCAAAAAAAGCACGGTATATTAAACCCTGACCATCAATAAGAAACAGTTTTTTAGATTTTTTGTCAGACATAAGTAATTAACTCTCTATAAATAATATTTTTAGATAAACCGAATAACTTTCCAGGAATAGTGCTTTACAAGGGTCATATGCTAAAATCCTTATTTAGTAGGCATTTTACTTGACATTATAAATATACTAATCTATAATTTTTAAGAATGTCAATTAATAAATTATCTTGAATATGCCGAAGTGGCGAAATTGGTAGACGCACTGGACTCAAAATCCAGCGGGCCTCACAGCCCATGTCGGTTCGACTCCGACCTTCGGCACCATTTTATTG
>CAYOLB010000176.1:0-11415 GCA_964404675.1 uncultured Atribacterota bacterium
ATTTTAGCTAAAGGAATATTATTGGGAATCTTTTTATTTGAACTAAATATGAAAATAGTGATGGCATTATCCTGAAAAGACTTATTATTTATTAGGTATGCCAATTTTTTTGCATATACAGAACTTAATTTTTCAAAATTCTTAAGAATAACAACTTGTTTTTCAATTCCCAATGGTAATGATTTAATAGAATTAATTAAACTATCAAAATCAATGTTTTCAGCATAAAATATTTCATAATTCATAGACTTCTTATTTTCACCAAAGTTAGTTCTTACGGTATCCTGTATTAGATTATGCAGGTAACCTTCTTCACCATAGATAAGATAAATTGGTTTAAGAGAATTATTTTCGATATCCTTTTGAATTTTAAAAAAGTCAACAGTTTGTTGTTTTTTCATCAATAAATTACCTTAAAGAGTTTATATAATACTTTTTACCATCAGTTTTAATTATAATAGTTCCATTAATATTCGTTCGAAAAACTTTTTGACATTTTGTTTTCAGTCTTTTTATTACATCAGGATGTGGATGCCCAAAATTATTTAACCCGACCGATATCACAGCAATTTCAGGATCTACACTATTTAAAAATGATTCTCCAGTAGAACTATCGCTTCCATGATGTGCAACTTTTAAAATATCACTTTTTAGTAAACAGTTATCTACTAATAAGTTTTCCTCAGCATTCTTTTCGATATCACCAGTAAATAAGAATTTTGCATCTTTATAGTGCAATTTTAGCACAATTGAATTATTATTGAAATCACCTTCATCACAATTATCAGAACTTTTGATAGGGTTTAGAATCACAAACTCTAGATCAGGGCTTATTTTTATTTTGTCCCCAGCCTCTGTTTGATAATAAGATATGTTTTTCTTTTTTTTAACAAGAGACTTAAAGTCAAGATAATTAGCATCCTGACATTCCAATCCACTATCAACAACCAGATTAACCTTCATTTCTTCCAATACGGACAATAGCCCCTCTAGGTGATCAAGGTCCGGATGGGTCAAAAACATCACATCAATCTGATTAATTCCCTCTCTACGGAGGTATGGAATAACTGTATTTTTTCCTACATCAAAATCACTATAAGGAGTACCACCTCCATCAATTAAAATATTCTGTTCTTGAGGAGTCTGTATTAAAATACAATCTCCCTGTCCGACATTAAGAAAATGAACTGCCAGTAAAGATGAGGGAAAAAGCATATTTCCCACTAATAGCAGAAAGCTGCATGATACTATTACCCAGAACCTGTATTTTTTTTCCATTAAATTATATTTAGACCAAAAATTAATCGTATAAAAAACAATCAACACAATAGCATAATAAATTATTATTGAAAATATTTCAGGTTGTGCTACATACTTATAGGCAAAAGGCAACATGGACAACCTCTGCCCTATTGCTACTAAAATTTCTATTAAAATATTACTAAATATGGCAATTAATCTTGCCATTGGTAAAAATAAAAATGATATAAAGACTGAAAGAAAAGCTAAAATAAGGATAATTCCAATTAACGGAAGAATTACAATATTAGCTAAAATTGAGATAAAGGATACCTTATAAAAAAAATAAACCGATAGTGGTGCTGCACCTAACCACGCAGATAAAGAAACTGAAATAAGTTTTCGTAAATAGGCAGGTAAGAATATCAATCTTGCCTCTAAAATTGGTGCTAAAGCAACAATGAAAAATGTAACCAAAAATGATAAAAGAAAACCTGCGTCATAAATGTATAAAGGCTGCCACAATAATAATATCATTGCTGACAGATAAAGACTATTATATAAATGAAAAGGTCTATTAAAATATTTCGCCATAATAAGTATTGCAAACATTAATGTTGCCCTGCTCACTGATGGTTGAAACCCAGTTATTGCAGCATATCCCAGCATTATGATTATTATAAAGATATATTTAAATTCATCTCTTAATATATTTCTTGGTATTAAATTTAACAGAAAGAACAGGCCAGCTGTAATTATTCCTACATGCAAACCAGAAATTGCCAATATGTGTATCACTCCTGCATCCTGGAAAATATCTGTCAGCTTTTGAGGTACATTTTCTCTTTCGCCAGCGATAATCGCTTTAACTATAGTCTTGCCATAATCTAATTGATATATTTTTTCAATTTGTTCAACTATCTTATTCTTAATTTCATTAATGAGAGTCCTAAGGTTCATTTTTTTGTTATGTCCAATAATTTCTAATTGATTTTGTGAGATACTATCAGTTAGAAATATTTTTTCTCTATTCAAATAATCACGATAATTAAACTCACCAAAATTTCCAGGTAATTTTGGTTCCTGTAATAAAACCTTAGCTTTAACTATGTCACCAGAACTGATAACTGGCTCTAACTGATATATTCTTAATAAAACACGACCAGTAATTTTGTAATTTTTGTCATTTACCTGAAACATGCTACTATTTATTTTTACTTCCTGGTAATTGTAATTATTATTTATTTTAGCTTCATAAACTGTTCCATATAGTTGCCCCTGTTGTTCAGTGAAATGGCATATATGATTAGAAGCATTTGGTTTTAAATTGTATGCTGTGTTACCCATGCCAAGAAATATAAAAAATGAGAAAAACAAAATAGACGTTATTTTCCAATTATTTCTAAAAGAAAATATACTTACTGAAAATACAATCAGACATAGCAAGAATAAAAGTTTATACTCAAAAAAATATAATTTTTTAGCTAAAATAATTCCGGAAATATAAAATGATAAGGATAAAAGCAGTGGATTATTTACCTGGGGTAATACATGAATCTTATTAATATACAGTTATATACTCCTTAATACTCTCAAATCTCTTTTCGCCTATACCACTTACATCCTGAATATCATCAATTTCTCTAAATAATCCATATTTCTCTCTATGGTTCAGAATGCTTTTTGCAAGTACAGGTCCGATACCGGGTAAAGTCTCCAATTGATTAGAAGTAGCAGTGTTAAGGTTTATCAGCTCGCTGTTTGAAGAATTTTGGTGTTGCTCATACATTAGGCTTTTGCTAATATTTTGTTTATTTAGTTCCTCATTATCATCTATGTAAAATGGAATTACTATTTTCTGCCCATCATAAATATGTGCAGCTAGATTAACCGCATCAACATTTGCCTGTTCCGTTGCTCCTCCTGCCATCTCCACAGCATCAATTATTCGCTTGCCCTTGTTTAATTGATACACACCTGGATTATTTATTGCGCCTGTGATATGTATTATACAAACTTCTTCTTCAACAATTTTATTTTCTTCTTCACTACTGTTTTCAGATGAATTAACAGCAGGTACGATAGTTATTGCATTGCGTTCCTTACTATACAATTTCCAGCTAAAAATTACTAATAACACTGCAATGATAACCAGAAACACGGTTTTTTGCTGTCTTGAAAGATTGAACATTTTTTAACAAACCTCTTTTCCTGTTCTTTTTCTTCCCTGACAATAATCTTTTAACGATTTTTTTTTAGAAAATAAGCCTCTGCCTCTCCAACAGTATACAGAGAACCTGTAACACATATTAAATCATCTTCTTCGGCTATCCTAAAAGCTTCTTGAATAGCAGAATCTACTGTGGTTTTTTCAATAATTTTTTCGGGATTGATATACTGCCCAGCTTCTCTAGCGAGTATATGGGTCGGCGTAGCCCTAGGATTATTTGCCATAGTTAAGATAACTCGGTCTGCAAGGGGAACAATATTTTTAATAATATTATGATAATCTTTATCACTAAATATCCCTAAAATAACTATCAATCTTTTATTTGGAATATATATTTTTAAACTTTCCCCAAACCTGGCAACACCATTAGGATTGTGAGCACCATCCAAAATAACAATAGGGTCCCTGTGGACAATTTCAAACCTGCCCGGCCATTTACTACTGCTTAAACCTTCAATAATTGCCTTATCATCTATTATATAATTCATATTATTTAATAATTCGGCTACCGCAATTGCCATAGAGGCATTTTCAACCTGGTATTTTCCAGGTAGTGGAATGTGCAAATCTTTATATTGAGTGAATATTCCAGAATAATCAAAATTGTTTCCTTCTAAGTCAGAAAAAGTCATAAATGGTTGAATTTCTTTCCCTACTGAATATAAAGATGAATTTCTTTCTTCAGCAATCGAAGCTATTACTTCCTGTGCTTCCTGATATTGCTCAGCATTAACAACATGTGTTTTTTCTTTAATAATTTCTGCTTTTTCAGAGGCAATTTCAGTTATTGTATTTCCCAATTTATCCATGTGGTCAAAATCAATATGGCTAATTACTGAAATAATAGATTGACATATATTAGTGGCATCCAAACGACCACCCAAACCTGCTTCCATAATGGAAAAATCCACTTTGTTTCCAGAAAAATATATAAAAGCCATGGCAGTTATAACTTCAAAAAAGGTAGGATGCTGATAACCTTCTGTGTCTGCCACTCTTTTAATAGCTGGTTTTATTCTTTCCAGGAGAGAGCAAACATCATGCTGGGAAATTAATTTTTCGTTTATTCTCATCCTCTCCTGAAAATGAACTAAATGAGGAGAAGTATATAAACCAACCTTGTATCCTGCCGATTTCAATATTGAAAATAACATTGCTGCAGTGGAACCCTTTCCATTGGTTCCGGCAATATGAATTACTTTGGTTTTCAAATGAGGATTATCAAACAAAGACAGCAAGAAACCAATGTTTTTTAAACCTAATTTAATACCATATTTATTCAAACCATAAATATATTCGATTGCTTGATTATAGTTCATCATATTGATTTAAGTGCTTTCAGATTTTTCTGTATTCTATCGCGTATATCAGTTAATTCTTTTATTTTGTCTTTTTCTTTCTGAATAATGTTAACAGGTGCTTTTTGTATAAAATCTGAATTGTTTAATTTCTTATTGATAACTATCATATCTTTTTCCACCTTCTGTAATTTTTTCTCTAACCGCTGTATCTCTGCCTCTAAATCAACAACACCAGTTAGTGGAACAAATATTTCTATATCCTCTAACACACCTGTAGCTGAACATTCTGGTTTTTCCAAAGAAGAACCCACTTGAAAATAACTAGCATGAGCCAGATTTTTAATAAAAGATAAATGTTCTTTAATCAGCTCTTCTTTCTCATTATTAACAACACTAATAAAGACGTCAACTCCTTTGGTAAGAGGTATATTCATCTCAGCCTTAATATTACGTATTGTTTTTATTACTTCTTGAATTGTAAATACCTTTCCTTCCAAATTCTTGTTAACCTTTGCTTTCTTATGCTCTGGCCAACAGGAAATAGATATACTTAATTCCTTATGTGCTATTTTTTGCCATATCTCTTCAGTAATAAATGGCATAAAGGAATGTAATAATCTCAAGATATTGTCTAAAACAAACCACAGAACGTATTGAGCGCTTTTTCTTTCTGTAGTGTTATTTTCACTATATAATGTTCCCTTTATAAGCTCAACATACCAATCGCAAAAATAATTCCAGGTAAATTCATAAATAGCCATAGCTGCATCACTAAATTTAAAATTATTCAGGCTGTCAGTAACCTTTTTGATTGTATTATTCAATTGGTAAAGTATCCATTCGTCAAATAAACTGTATTTTAGATTTTCTTTTTTCACTTCTTCCGGATTAAATTTTTCCAAATGAGTCAATGAAAAACGAGCTACATTCCAAATCTTATTGGTAAAATTTCTAAATGTCTCAATCTTTTCTTTTGATAGACGAATATAATTAGCCTGTATAGTCAGTGAAGCAAGGGTCATTCTCAAGGCATCAGCACCATATTGATCAATCATCAATAAGGGATCTATAACATTTCCCTTTGATTTACTCATTTTTTTGCCTTCAATGTCTTTTATAAGAGGATTTATAAAAACCTTTTCAAAAGGAATATCATTTTTAAACTTCAGTCCCATCATCATCATCCTGGCTACCCAGAAAAATATAATATCGAATCCAGTTATCAATAATGAAGTTGGATAAAATTCCTCTAAATCGGGTGTTTTTTCAGGCCAACCGAGAGTAGAAAAAGGCCAAAGAGCAGAACTAAACCAGGTATCAAGCACGTCTTTATCCTGAACAATATTTTTACTATGGCACTTGGGACATTCTGAAGGATCTTCCATCTGCACCATCATTTCACCACAATCTTTACAATACCATACTGGAATGCGGTGACCCCACCATAATTGCCGAGAAATACACCAGTCTCTGATATTGTACATCCATTCGAAATAAACCTTTGACCATCTTTTTGGTATAAAAGCTGTTTTGTTGTTCTCTACAGCATCAATGGCAGGTTTTGCCAAATCTTTTATCTTTACGAACCACTGTTTCGAGAGATATGGTTCAATTAGTGTATCGCATCTGTAGCAATGTCCTATTGAATGCCTATAGTTTTCTATTTTTTGTAAATAGCCTTCTTCTGTAAGATCCTCAAGTATTTTTTTGCGACAATCCATGACATTCATATTCATATATTTTCCGGCATTTTTGTTGGTTGATCCATCATCGTTTAAAATATTTATTTCTGCAAGATTATGCCGCTGTCCCAATTCAAAGTCATTTAAATCATGGGCAGGGGTTATTTTAACAGCACCTGTTCCAAATTCAGGATCTACATAATCATCAGCTACTATTGGTAATTCTCTCCCTACTAATGGCAGAATCGCTATCTTGCCAACATATTTTTTATATCGCTCATCTTTTGGGTTAACCGCAATTGCTGTGTCCCCAAGCATAGTTTCAGGTCTTGTTGTTGCCACAATTATTTTTTCATCTACAGAATCTTTAAGTGGATAGGCTATATAATATAATTTGGCATTTTCTTCCCTTTGCTCAACTTCTATATCTGCCAATGCTGTTTGACATCGTGGGCACCAGTTAATAACATAATTAGAGCGATAGATAAGTCCTTGTTCATATAATGTTACAAATACCTTTCTCACTGCCTTAGACAATCCATCATCCAGGGTAAATCTCAAACGGGACCAATCGCAGGAACATCCCATCTTTTTAAGCTGATTTAAAATATTAGAACCGTATTTTTCTCTCCATTGCCAGGCACGCCTTGTAAACTCTTCTCTTCCCAGGTCATATCTTGTCTTACCTTCTTTTGCAATTTCTCTTTCTACAACATTTTGAGTAGCAATACCAGCATGATCAGTACCAGGTAGCCATAGTACATTATAACCCTGCATTCTTTTCCATCTTATAATAATATCCTGCAATGTGTTATTCAAGGCATGGCCAATATGCAAAGAGCCGGTTATATTTGGAGGTGGCATTACGATAGAATAATTTTTTTCTTTTTCCTGGTTATTTTTAGCAGTGAAAAGATTATTATCTAACCAAAAATTATACCATTGATCCTCTACTTTTTTAGGATTATAAACAGATTGTAATTTATTTTGCTGTTTTTCTTCCATATTATAATCTCCTATATTCCTTTTCATATTAACTTAAAAATGTAACAATTTTTCATAAAAAAACCCTTTTCGTCCTTCTAAGGACGAAAAGGGTTCGTGGTACCACCTTAATTCCAGTTCTTATGCTTAATGTTAAGCCAATAGAACAGGCACTCAATCCAGTGTTAACGGTACAACCGATAAAACTTACTCTAATAATTCAGAAATAGGCTCAGGGAGGACATTCAATATACACTGGCTTAACCAATTATATTTACTCAATCCCATCATCGCCATGTTTTTATTGCTGTTGCTATGTTACAATTATTATCAAAATATGTCAAGAGAAGCTAGCTCCTTATTTACACTAGGCAGTTTCTCTTTCTTTTTTCCTATTGTTATCATCATTTATCAAGATAGGAATCTCATTATTTTCGATTACCTTTTTAGTGATAGTACATCCTTTGACATTCTTCATCGATGGAATCTGATACATTATTTCCAGCATTGACTCCTCAATAATAGATCTCAATCCTCTGGCACCAGTCTTTCTACTTAATGCTTTCTCAGCAACAGCCTCTAATGCGGGTCGAGTAAATTTTAGATTTACTCCCTGGTTTTTCAACATTTGCTGGTACTGTAATGTTACTGCATTCTTTGGTTTAGTTAATATATCAACAAGTGCTTCTTTTTCAAGATAATCAATGGTAGAAATAATTGTTAATCTTCCCACCAGTTCCGGTATCAATCCAAATTTGATTAAATCTTCCGGCAAGACATTGGGAAGTATTGAATTACTTGTATCATTGTTGTTCCCATCACCATAAATATTAGCAATAAAGCCAATTTGATGTGTTTGCATTCTGCTTTTTATGATGTTTTCCAAACCTTCAAAAGAGCCTCCGCAGATAAAAAGTATCTGTGAAGTATCAATTTCGATATTCTTTTGATGAGGATGTTTTCTCCCGCCCTGTAAAGGCATGGTAGCGACTGTCCCCTCAATAATTTTCAATAAAGCCTGTTGAACTCCCTCTCCGGAAACATCTCTTGTAATTGAAGGATTTTCAGATTTTCTGGCTATTTTATCAATTTCATCAATATATATTATTCCCTTTTGAGCCTTTTCAATGTCCTCATCAGCAGCATGATATAATTTCAGCAACACATTTTCTACATCATCACCTACGTATCCTGCTTCGGTTAGTGTAGTAGCATCAGCAATTGCAAATGGCACTTCAAGTTTTTTTGCTAATGTCCTGGCTAGCAAAGTTTTTCCGCAGCCACTTGGACCTAGTAAAAGAATATTACTTTTTTCCATCTCAATAAAATTGTCAGATTTACTACTTTTCGTTTTTTTTGAATCATTCTTCATCCCGGAAAGATTATTTTTGATTCTCTGATAGTGATTATATATAGCAACAGAGAGAATCTTTTTGGCTTTTTCTTGCCCAATAACATATTGGTCAAGATAATTTTTAATATCTTCTGGAATAGGAATATTTTTTATAGAAAATTCTTCACTCTTTTTCTTCTTTTCATCCTCTTTTAGGATATAACTGCAAACTTGAATGCATTCATTGCAGATATTGACCCCATTAGGACCAGATACAATTTTCTTTACTTCACTTTGGTCTTTACCGCAAAATGAGCATTTCATCTTAAACACCTCAATCTTTTTTGTAAATCATTATGAACGTTTTTTAATAACTTCATCTACAACACCATATTCTTTAGCCTCGTCACCAGTCATATAAAAATCACGATCAGTGTCCTTTTCTATTCTTGCTAAAGGCTGATTGGTGTGATAAGTTAGTATTTCGTTGATTTTTTTCTTGATTCTTAATAATTCTTTGGTCTGAATTTCTATATCAGAAACCTGTCCTTGAGCTCCACCCAATGGTTGATGCAACATAATTCTGGAATTTGGCAAAGAAGAACGCTTTCCTTTTGCGCCAGATGCAAGAATTAAAGCTGCTCCACTAGCTGCCATCCCTATACATATAGTTGCGACATCAGATTTTATATATTGTATGGTATCATAGATAGCAATAGTAGAACTAACTGAACCACCTGGACTATTTATATAAATAAATATATCTTTTTCTGGTTCGTTTGCCTCTAAAAACAGCAACTGGGCTATAACTATATTAGCTGCTTGGTCATCTATCTCTGTACCAAGAAAAATAATTCTTTCTTTTAACAAACGTGAATATATATCGTAAGACCTTTCTCCTTGAGGTGTTTTCTCCACCACAATTGGTACTAAATTCATAGTAAGGGACCTCCTTTATTTTTCGATTATACTAATTTGCTTGGATAATTTATCAATTACCTTCTCTCTTTTAATTTGTTCTTTCAAATTATCCAGTGTTTTATTTCTCTCGAACATTGCCCGTACTTTTAATGGTTTTTGATTGGTACTTTTGGCAATTTCTTCAATTTTTTTATTAAGATCTTCCTCGGCAGCAGTAATTTTATCATCCTGAATTATTTTGTCAATAATTAACTCTTTTTTAATCTGTTTCTCAGCCAGAGGACGATATTCTTTCTTTACCTTTGTTTCATCGGCTTTAATCATTTTATAGTAATCATCTAAGCTCATATTTCTATTCTTCAAATCCTCTTTCAGGTTGTTAATCATATTCTCAACCTGTTTATCGATTAAAACTGTGGGCGCTTCAAAATTACATTTATCTGCAACTTTTTCCATCAAATCTTCGTTAAACTCATTTTCTGCCTGATATTTTGCTTTTTCTTCTAATTGCTTTTCTACATGTTGTTTCAATTCCTCTATATTTTTATAGTCACCTGCGCTTTTGGCAAATTCATCATCCAAAGGAGGAAGCTGTTGTTCTTTTATATCCGCAACTTTTATCTTATATGTTAATTCTTTCCCTGCCATTTTTTTGTCATTAACATCATCAGGTATTTTCATCTTTATCTCTTTTTCGTCTCCTGATTTTAAACCAACTAAATTTTCCGTAAATTCCTTAGGAATTCTATCACCAAGTTGAATCATCTGTTTTTCCTTTTTCCCATCTGGCAGTGGCTTATCATCTGCAAATGTTTCAAAATCAATAATTAAAAAATCGCCAATTTTAGATTCTCTGTCAGTAACTTCCACTAATTTCCCATGACTCTCTCTAATTCTCTCTAAATCTTCGTTTATCTCTTGTTCAGTAACCTTTGGCACTTTCTTTTCAATTTTTATATCATCCAATTTTGGCAATTCAAATTCAGGTTTTACTTCCAAATTCATTTTATAAATGAATGGTTTTCCCTTATCTATCTGCACCAGGTCTATTTTTGGTACATCAATAGGATCCAATTTGCTATTATCTATTGCTTCTACATAGGTATCCTTAATGAGTTTTTCTGCAACCTGATGGTCAATATATTCTTTTCCGAGATTCATTTCTAAAATATTATTTGGAATACGGCCAGTTCTAAAACCTGGAATCTTTACTTTCTGAGAAAGCTCGCGATATGTATTATTAAACTCCTGCAGAACCTGTTCCTGGTCAACAGTTACTTTAACTTCTATTTTATTATTTTCTTTTTTACCTTTTTCAAGATTTATCATGTTATTATTTTACCTCCACAGAATTTTACGCAATCAAAATAAAACCGCAAATATTCTTTGCGGTATTTTTAGTCTTCAACATCAATTTTGCATATCTTCAAAATGTTTTATTAGAATTCTCAATTTAATAAATATTTATAATTTAATTTTTCTGGTGCGAGAGGCGGGACTCGAACCCGCATGGAGTTACCCACTGGATCCTAAATCCAGCGTGTCTACCAATTCCACCACCCTCGCAGGTTATCTATAAAAAATGGTGGGCCGTACAGGTATCGAACCTGTGACACCCTGATTAAAAGTCAGGTGCTCTACCTACTGAGCTAACGGCCCATTATATCGTCAGGGGACGTTTCCCCTGAAACCCCTCAAAAAAAATTCTCATATAATTCCAAAGAT
>CAYOLB010000177.1:0-1592 GCA_964404675.1 uncultured Atribacterota bacterium
ACCTACAAAATGAAGAATAATTCCCACAACTGCAAGAATCAGTGCTATCCACCAGGTTATATTTTTTGGTGCTGATAAATGTTTCATTTGGACACTCCCCTTTTTTTGCTAAATAGTGAAAGATTTACAGTATTATTTCAGAATCTTAAAACCTAACGTGTTCTTACGCCTATAAACAACACAAGGCCGCCTACAACTATTTCAAGTATTGCACGCCACAATGGTACAGAAGCCCATCCAAATTGAGGGAATAGGCCCAGTATTCCCACCACAAGCAATACGATCGCCGCGATGATCAGTATAAACCTCATTGTTTTTCCTTTCTCTTTTTATAATAATTAATCAGATGCTGTATTATATATACTACCTTCCTTATTTTTTAACCTTTCCATCTCCTGGTCAAAATAACTATATACATTATCGATCTCTTCCCAAAAGCTGGCTTCGGTAAGATAGGCCTTGTTTTCAATTTCACCGAGTTCTTTGGCAGAGGCATTTTCATTAAACTTTTTAAAAAAAAGCGCCCTATGGCAAACAGTCTCAACAGCCAGGCTATATGCCTTTAAAGCAATGGGAGGGGGCTCTATATTTTCCAGATTATTTTTAAATTCCAGGTATCTTTGTTCCAGTACCTCGGAACATCTTGCCTTTTCTTCCAGGATAGTACTGTCATTAAAATCATCAAGCAAGTATGAGGTACTATTTATATGGTCCAGCCATATGGTAAAGAATTCGTCACTGAAGGACTTAAAGTCTTCCAGTTCATTTTTAAACCCTGCAAGAGTAGTCTCCCCTCCAGTCTTTAAGCTTATTTCTTTTAAGGTGTCTTCATTAAAGCCCGGTTCTTTGTATTGGCTGTATTCTTTTGTTCCACAGCCCATAAGGAAGACTAAAACACAGATCAATATTAGAATCAGGGCTTTTATTAATGTTTTCATATTCTCATTATATATGGTTTTTAGTTTCTAATTGGAGATCTTTATTTGTTCTTTTTTAAGAAAACCTAGCAATGAGGAATAAAAATCCTCAGCAGAATCTCCCTTTAAGATAAAATTTTTGATACCTATATCTAAGTACTTTTTTTCAAGTTCGGGATCGATGCTTAAGATAAGTATTGTCATAGCTGGGTATAACCTCTGCAAAATAGGCACAGATTCTCTTGTTTTATGATCTACAAAACCTCCGTTTATAATCAGAACATCTGGTTTTTCTTTTTTTAATTCTTTATATAAACTGTTTACTTTATCTACATGCAAAATCATGCCTATTTCTTTGACTGTAGTATCTTTTATAGCAGTAATCACAAGCATCAGGGCTGAAATTAGGTTTTTACTTTTTTCTGCAAGCAGTATTTTCATTTTTTATTTAAGTATAACTGCGCAGCAGTATAATAGTAACGGTGGGGCTTATAGTATTTTATTGGGTATTGTTGCCAGCCTTATCCTGGTGATTGCACCAGTTTTTGTTTTAAGGCAATATAGACAGCTTCGGTTCTTTTAGAGGCGCCCAGCTTGCTTAATACGTTGCTGACATGGAATTGAACCGTGGAGTTGCTGAGAAAAAGTCTTTCTGCAATTTGTTTGTTGGATAGG
>CAYOLB010000178.1:0-3038 GCA_964404675.1 uncultured Atribacterota bacterium
TAAAGAAGACTTTATAAATACTATCAGGCGCATGAGGGAAATAGGCGCCAGGCACATATTTTTAAAGACAGGCGCTTATAGGCCTGTTGACCTTGCAAAAGCTGTTAAATACTCCTCTGAAGGAGGGATTGACCTATTGACTATTGATGGAGCCGGCGGCGGTAATGGCATGAGCCCGTGGCGGATGATGAATGAGTGGGGTATTCCTACAGTTTATCTGCAGGGAATGGCATACAACTATGCAAAAAAACTTGATAGCAAAGGTTTATATTTACCTGACATGGCTATCGCCGGCGGCTTTACTTTTGAAGACCAGATTTTTAAAGGTCTGGCCCTGGGTGCGCCCTATTTCAAATTAGTGGGGATGGCCCGGTCTCCCATTACTGCCTGCATGGTAGGTAAAACACTTTCGGAAAGCATAGCCAGCGGCAAAATTCCTAAATCCATTGAAAAATACGGAAGTGACCTGGAATCAGTATTTGTAGAGGTAACAGACTTAAGAAAAGAATTTAAAGACAGAGCCGATGATATCCCGGGCTCCGCTATAGGGTTGTATAGTTATTATAAGAGGCTGGAACAGGGTCTGAAGCAACTCATGTGTGGGGCCAGAAAATTTGCTCTTAACTACATAGACCGGAAAGACATTGTAGCCTTAACCAGAGATGCGGCTTCTGTTTCCGGCATACCCTATATTACAGATTATGAGCGTGAAGAGGTAGAGCAAATACTCAGGTAATATAAGAAAAAAGAGGAAAACAAATGAAAAATAAAGGCTTATGTATTACATGCGTACATGATAAGGAATGTAGATTCCCCCGGAAGTTTCCTGTTTTACAATGCGAAGAATTCAGCAATTATGAACCCGAAGAAAATAAGCAGGGGAAGAAAAATAAATAGATAATAAAAATGGTAAAAAAAGGGAATATCTACAATTAAGCATGGATTAATCATCAAATACTACTAACATGCCTGTAAGGAAAAAGTTAGTCTATAAGCCAGGATTTAGACTAAAAATACTTAAAATATGCGCTTAAGTCTGTAATAAGATAAATATATTATCATTGGGCCTATGGCAACAACTGTAGATTCGTATTAAATGTTGTTTATTAGGATACTTCTTTAATTTTAACCCATTTTTTTTCTTCATTTGAAATTTTTATAGCCTCCAAAACTTTTTGAGCCCTTAGACCATCTTTTAGATTAGGGGAAGGCATCTTATTTTTCATTATTGAATTAAGAAGATCATAAACTTGATGCACTATAAGAGAATTATAATGATGACCATGGCCGGCCATTCCATAATATCCATTCATATAAGGAAAATCAGGAACAGCAGTATATACTTTCTTGAACCCATTTATTTTAATTCTATCTGAGACAAACAATTCAATAAAATTAAAGTTTTGATAATCCCATTTAACCGATCCTTTTGAACCTCTTATTTCAAGACCGCTATCTAATTTATCACCCGTGGATATCCTTGATACATCAAAAATACCAGCTGCACCATTTTTAAAATTTACAAGACAAGCAGCATAATCTTCAGTATCTACCAATTCCATACCTTTACTATTTGAACTTTTTCTTTTTTTAATAAAGTTTTTTTGAAGGCTAATCACATTTTCAATATCCCCAATCAAGAAATGAGCAAGATCTATAAGATGGACATTGAGATCGAAATTAACCCCTCCCCCGCTAAATTCTTTTTTGTAGAACCAGCTTATTGGATTATTTTCGTCAATCCCATCATCAGCCAGAAGTTTTATCTTCCAGGTATAAATTTCTCCGATTTCTCCACTTTTTATTATTTCCTTTATTAGCGCAACAGGAGTTGCCTTTCTAAAATTAAAATTAATACAGTGCAAGACCTTACTTTTTTCAACAATTCTATATCCTTCAAGTGCTTCCCTATAGTTTATGCCCATTGGTTTTTCGCAAAAAATAATTTTATTAGCTTCCGCTGCTTTTTTTATTAATGGGACATGTAAATGATTGGGGGTAACAATATCTACAAGATCAATATCGTCTCCAAAAGCATCATCTATATTTGTACTATATTTTTCAAAACCATATTTCTCTGCCAGGTGTTTTTTATCAATGGATCTTCCTACCAGAATTTTCAGATATGGCTTTATATTGAGATCAAAAAAATGGTCCGCAATCTTAAAACCATAACTGTGATACTTGCTCATTCCACCGGTCCCTATAGTAGCAATATTTATTTTTTTCAACTTAAATCTCCCTTTAAATTAAATAAAAAATTATAACAACTCATTAAAAATTATAACAACTCATTAAAAGAAATTATATTAAAAAATATGAAATATACATATTTTAATACAATTGCCGATAGGCTTGATTTATAATAGATTATTCTTTAAATTAAAAAGGCTACATATTACTGGACAAACACCTTTAAAATTTTACTTTGAAAATCAATATTATTAATAATTATATTTCGATTGTTTGTATCAACAATTAATATTTGGTAGTATAAAAAAGATTTTTTAAAAAATGGAAGGAATTATAATGAAAATTTTGTTGTTTGCATTATTATTTGTAAGCCTTGTCATGACCGCTTGTACTTCAGGACAGGCCGAGGTTGTAGAAGATGCAACAAAGCCAGAACAGGAAACTGTAGATGAAGCAGATGTGCAGGAAGAATCAGCCCAGGAAACTGCTGAAGCAGCAGATAATAATGGAATGGAGGATGCAGCTTCTGTCTTGCCAGAGTCCTGGATGGCATACCCCGGCTCTAAAGTAGATATTGATTATAAGGCCAAAGGATTGACCAACTATCCAGCCTGGCAGATACTTGTTCCTGAAGATGCCACATATCAGGACGTTGAGGAATACTTCTTAACTATGGCAGAAGAACAGCCGGAATTTGAAGTAATAGATGCTTCTGCTGGTAGCTGGCAATGGAAAGGTAGTGAAGTATATATTGAAATTCTAAAGGAAGATAATTTAGTTTATAGTCTGGGATTTCCTGAAGGGATAAATTAATCAAAAAATAAATTTAGAATATATATTCTAGT
>CAYOLB010000179.1:0-1504 GCA_964404675.1 uncultured Atribacterota bacterium
CTGTGATTGGTGGTTCAATTAATCTGACCGGTGTACTGGTGATCAAGGTTACCGGGGCAGGAGAAGAATCATTCTTATCTCAGATGATACAGCTAATTAAGGAAGCTCAGGGGACAAAAGTACCGATACAGGCATTGGCAGACAAAATAACTAATTGGTTTGTTCCCGCTATTATCATCCTTGCATTTGCCAGCGGATTATTCTGGTTTTCCAGATTATCCGTTTATCAATCTTTTTTATTGAAAGCAAAAGAGATATTCCCCTGGATTCTGATTACTGATAATCATTTGTCATTTGCAGTCTTTGTATTTATCTCTACTGTTGTCATTGCTTGTCCCTGTGCATTGGGTTTGGCAACCCCGATGGCCCTGGTAACAGGAAGCGGATTAGCTGCCAAAAAGGGACTCATTATTAGAAACGCTGAGGCTATACAAACTTCCAGGGATGTAGCATATGTGTTGATGGATAAAACAGGTACCATAACCCATGGAAAACCTTCCGTAGTGTATAATAATCTATCTGAAGAAGAAATGGATGTCGTGGCTTCGATTGAAAGTAACTCACATCATCCCCTGGCCAGGGCAATTGCAGGTAGTATAAAGAATAAAAAAAAGATTTTTAATATAAAGGAGATACCCGGAGAAGGGGTAACAGCTACTTATAACGGAGCAACTTACTTTATCGGGAAACCCGCAGAAAAAGAAGACTATCTGTCTTATTTAAAAAAAGGACAGACAGTAGTCGAAGTATTGAAAAATAAGAAAAAGTTTGGCTTTATCGTCTTATCTGATAAAATAAGAAAAGATTCAACAAAAGCAATAGCAAAACTCAAGGAATTAAATATTGTTCCAATAATGATAACCGGTGATGCTGAAATAACTGCCCGGGTAGTAGCAGAGGAAACTGGTATCGATAAAATATATGCAGGTGTTAAACCTGAAGAAAAATTAGAAATAGTCCGGGATTACCAGAGGAAGGGTAAGAAAGTTTTAATGATAGGTGATGGAATAAATGATGCCGCTTCTCTGAAAGGGGCTGATATTGGAGTAGCTATAGGGGAAGGATCAGATCTGGCATTGGATAGTGCAGATATTGTCATTATTAAAAAAGGTATTAGCGGACTTATTGATAGTATAAATATTTCAATTAGCATTTTTAAGATTATTCAACAGAATTTATTCTGGGCTTTTTTATACAATTTTCTGGCAATACCCATGGCTATGCTGGGTCTTTTGCATCCGGTTATTGCTGAAGGTGCCATGGTATTCAGTTCGGTAACTGTAATTTTAAATTCTTTAAGAATTCGAAAGGGATGAGATTATAAATAATATAATTATAGATAAAATGTTTATATAAAATGATATCTAAATAATTAATTATAAATTAAAAAAAAGAAAAGGAATAAAAAAATGAAACACAAATTGATTACCTTAGACGGGAACACGGCAGCTACCCATACTGCCTATCATCTAAGCGAAAATATAACGATTTATCCAATTACTCC
>CAYOLB010000180.1:0-4083 GCA_964404675.1 uncultured Atribacterota bacterium
AATTCTTTGACCTGGACGGACAGCATACCAAGACATTAGAGATACAGGAAGTCAAATTTGATGATGAGGGAAGATTTACTCCTATGAAGATGCAGATAACCAATCTTGCTGACAATCACCAGACCCAGATGAATATTAAAGAGATTGAATATGACCTGGATTTGTCTTCCAGCTTCTTTAGTATACGTACATTGCAAAAACCGGTACTTTAGGTGGGGAAGAAAGGGGTAATAATTATGAGATTAAAATATTCACTTATTATATCTTTAGTAATTGTATTAACGCTAACTTTCATCAATTCAGGATTAGCATTTAATACATCACAAACATTAAAATATGAAACTTCCTATTTATTATATAACCAGATGATGAATCATACCTTGACCCTGGAAATTGATTATTTTCATGAACTTACAAATGATGTTTATCTTGAAGGAGATTTGATGATTCGGGCTACCAATAAAGAATTTGGGCAGCCATTTGTGATAGCTCCAAATGAAATTTATCTTAGTGCTTATAATATTATTGACAATCTGGATCTGAAAGCGGGCAAGGTAATAACCCGATGGGGTGCCGCTGATATGTTCAGTCCTCTGGATAATTTCAATCCTGCACCGCCTGAATTATCATTAACAGGACAACAAAGCAAAATTGGGGCTTTTGGACTCAGCGCTACTTACTATCTTGGTAATTCTACTTATCTGTATGGTGCAATTTTACCAAGGGTTATGCCTACTCCCTATCCAGATGAATTTTTAAAAAGTAATTATTTATCAAGCTATCCCCCAGGGGTTTCTGTACAGGGATTTGATATTGATCAGGTAAATCTTAATTATCAGAAAGCAGAAAACATAGTATGGGGATTACGACTTACTCATAGCTTCCCGACCTTTGATGCCGGCATCAGTTATTACCGGGGAAACTATATGGACCCATTGCCAATGAAATTATCTGTCTTACCGGATAATAAGACAGAATTTACAGTTGGCTATCCTGCTAAACAGGTAATCGGTTTGGAATTCCAGGGAGAATTCCCTGGCATAGAAGGAGCCACCTTACGGGGAGACCTGGCATATATCATACCTGAGAAGTGGTCATTCCGGGGAGAAGATTTACTGGATAAGCCTTATGTTAAAGGTATAATCAGTGCAGATTATACTACAGATTCAAATTTATATTTAAATGGTGGATTTATTTACGGAATGCCCTTTGAAATAGGTGATGACTGTTCTGCTTATGCCTATCTTAATACCAGAAAAGAATTCGATGATAATGATTTTACCCCTTTTTATGCAGCAGTCCTGAGTCTGGAAGACCTTAGTATGGTTAATGTTGTTGGAGTAGATTACCAACTTACAGAAAGTGTCTCAGCATTACTAAATTATTCTTTTTACCTTGGGGAAGAACAGTCCAACTTAAGTAAATTTGAACGCTCTGAGGGATTTTATTTATCGTTAGAATGGTTGTTTTAAATAGTCAAAAGGATTTTAAATTAAAGAGGTAATCTGAAATGATAAAATTACTTATTAATACATCAAGAATTTTATTCTTAGCAATTTTTATTCTGTTGATTTCAAGAGGGGCAATGGTAATGTGGCTGGCAATATTTGGTATAACAGTTATTTTGGCATTGTTATTGGGAAGAGTATTTTGTGGTTGGATGTGCCCTATGAACACAGTAATGATACCAGCAGAATGGCTTTCAAAAAAATTACATCTGCAGGCTAAAGATGCTCCAAATTGGCTGAAATCTAAATCGCTTCCCTGGATAGTGCTTTTGTTAATGATAGTAACTATGATATTTGCAAAGAGGTTATTTGGTGTTCAAATACCAATATTGTTATATTTATTAGTGTTATCGATTATTATTACACTGAGATATAAGCCAGAAATATTTCATAACCATATCTGTCCTTTTGGACTTTTACAAAGCCTTACTGGAAGATTTGCCCTGTTTACTGAAAGAGTAAACCATGATAAGTGCATCGGATGTAAATTATGCGAAACAGTATGTCCTTCCGGAGCAGTTATTGTTTCCAAGCAAACCAAAAAAGCAAATATCAATCCTGAATTATGTCATCAATGTTTCAATTGTCAGTTAATATGTCCAGAAAATGCAATTAGTTATGGAAGGAGATTAGATGGAAAATAAGATTAAAGGACAATATCTTGATTAAAATCCCATTATAACTCCACTGGCAATATTTTCGGAATGGTCAGAAACACGTTTTAAATTCATGATAATCTCTAAATAGATAGGGCCAGCTTGTGGCTGACATATACCTTCTTTTAGTCTTTTATAATGGCTATTTCTCAATTGGCCTTCTAGCTGGTCAATCTCTTTTTCCAGAGACAACGCTTTCTGAGCAATATTCTGATTATTTTCGCCTAAGGCTTCAATGGCATGCGAGAACAATTCAATTGCCTTTGAGAGCATAATGCTTAACTCTTTTTCGGCATAATCAGAAAATGTTATCTTATTTTTTGACTTAAACTCTGATATTTCAGCTAAATTATTGGCATGGTCTGCAATTCTTTCAATATCTGTCACTGCATGAAGCAAGATAGCCAATTTTTGTGATTCCTCTCTTGATATTTCCTGGGAAGATATCTTTGTTAAATAATCATCAAGAATATGGTGGAGCTCGTCAACGCTTTCTTCCTCATTTTCTATCAATTTAATCAAGTCTTTATTTCCTGTAAACATTGCTTTCTGAGACTTTTCCAACATCCCCTTAGCTATCTCAGCCATTCGCAAAACTTCTTTTTGAGCTTGAGAGATTGCTAGGCTTGGAATATGTAATATTTTATATTCCAAAAACTTAACTCCTCTCTCTACTTCCATTATTTCTCCGGAAACAATTTTTTGAACTAATATTTTAAAAAAGTTAAGCATTGGTAATATACCTATAACCACCAGGACATTAAAAATAGTATGGGCATTAGCAATCTGACGACCTAAATCACTACTGGTTAATGTAACCACCTTACTAAAAGAAGGAATTAAAAACATAAAAATCAGTACTCCTAACGTATTAACCATTAAATGGGCAATTGCCAGACGTTTTGAAGATTTGCATGATTTTATGGAAGCAAGAAGACCAGTAATGCAAGTACCAATATTAGCTCCTAATATTATCGCAATTGCAGCAGGCAAAGTTAAAACTCCTTCCATTCCCATAGCAATCACCAAACCAGTCGTTGCGGAACTAGATTGGATAATAGACGTGAAGATAACACCCGCTAAAACACCTAAAATGGCAATGCTGCTAAAACTATCTAACAAATTAAGGAAAAATGGTATTTCTTGAATAACCCGTGCCCCTTGAGACATTGTTTGCATTCCTAAAAAGAGTATGCCAAATCCAATCAATATCTGACCTATAACTTTTTGTTCTTTCTTTTTACAAAAGAAGAAAAATAAACATCCAACAATAATAAAAGGGTAATAATATAAACCTATTTTAAATGCCACAACCTGGGCAGTTATCGTTGTACCTATCTCTGCTCCAAGCATTACCCCTATTGCCTGTCCCAGGTTCATCAATCCAGCATTCAAAAAACCAATCAGGGTTACTATTGTTACACTAGAACTCTGAATAACAGAGGTAATAAAAGTACCAAGTACAACTCCTTTAATAGGGTTGTTAGTTAGTCTTTTTAATATATCTTTAAGACTTTTAAAAAATACATTCTTAAATCCTTCACTTAGGGTGTATAGGCCATATAAGAATAAGGCCAAACCTCCCAGAAGATTAAAGATAGCCATATTCATATTACTATTCCTGTTTTTCTAATAGCAGACAGAGAGGAAAAGCAGTTTTGTTTTAGCTGCTTAGAGGGTTTTAGTATAAATAAAACATTCTTCATTATTACATATCTCCTTGTATTTATATCTATGACTCTATTACTATCTATTACCTGTTATCATATTCTAATTTTACATATCTTCTTTATATTTCGATAAAAGCATTAAACTATGATCCAAAAATGTAATGTATAACTTTATATTAAATTATTTTTACAGTATCTCTACAAGAAGCTTGGGAGAAAATTTTTTACTCCAGAACTAGCGGGATAATC
>CAYOLB010000181.1:0-4734 GCA_964404675.1 uncultured Atribacterota bacterium
GATGCCCCTGGATTTTTCCCCTTTATTCTTGGAATAATTTTTATTGGTTTGGGAATACTAATGACTCTTACTTCCTTGCGAAGGAAAGGATACGAACAACTAACACAAGGAATTAAGAAATTCAATGCTTTTAACTTGTTGCAAAGCGTTCAATTTAAAAGAGTAATTATTCTCATTGCCTTAATGGTTTTTTATATTTTTGTTTTGGTTGACCGAATTCATTTTACTATTGCTACAACAATATATCTCTTTTTGACCTTGTATTATTTAAAATCCACCAGTTTGCTTAAAATTATTATTATCTCTATAGCTACTGCTTTTCTAATAAGTACATTTTTCACAGAATTTTTTGAAATTCCATTACCTTAAATTTAACAAAATAGTAGGAGTGGTTATTCTATGTTAGATGCATTTTTACATCAAGCAGATATATTCTTTCAAGCCCTTGGTGCACAGTTTTATTTATCAAATATTCTTATTTTAGCTGGTGCTACATTGATGGGTATTATAGTTGGTGCAATTCCTGGATTAACAGCAACCATGGCATTGGCTCTTCTTATTAATCTTAGTTATGGAATGCAGTTTGATCTGGCAATTTCATTTCTGCTGGGTGTATACGTAGGAGCGATTATGGGGGGTTGTTATTCGGCTATTATGGTTAATATACCGGGTACTCCGGCTGCAGCTGCAACTGCCCTGGACGGTTTTATACTGGCAAAACAGGGTAAGGGGGGCTTGGCGATTGGGACAGGTGTTATTACCTCTTTTTTTGGTATGTTGGTTAGTATTGCATTCCTTATATTTTTGACTCCCTTTATTTATACAATTGCCCTAAAATTTGGCCAGTGGGAATTTTTCTTATTGGCTGTTTTTGGAGTTATGATATGTGGTAATTTATCTACCGGAATGGACCCTATAAAAGGCTGGATAGTGGGATTTTTAGGATTTTTTACTGCCATGGTTGGTTTAGATAAAGTGTATGCCTATCCCAGATTTACCTTTGGTTTATTGCAACTAAAGGGGGGTATATCATTAATTCCTGCATTGATTGGAGTCTTTGGCATATCAGAAATTTTAATGGTCCTGGAAAAAGAAGTACCTTATAAAATATTGGGTAAGATTACCAATGTAATCCCGAGTTGGAAAACAATTCGGTCTCTCATTCCAACTGCAATACGTTCCGGAATAATTGGAGTTGGAATTGGTGCAGTTCCGGGAGCAGGGGAAGACATTGGTGCATGGGTAGCTTATGATGTAGGTAAAAGAAATTCAAAACAGGGTGAAAAATATGGTACTGGCTGCCTGGAAGGAGTTGCAGCTGCTGAAACAGCTAATAATGCAGTTATAGGCGGTGCCATGATTCCTTTACTTACTCTTGCAGTTCCTGGAAGTCCTCCTGCTGCTATGTTTTTGGCAGCTATATGGCTTCATGGGGTTCGCCCGGGACCGATGTTGCCGATTGAAAATCCAACTTTTCTTTATGAAGTTGCAATTGTACTTTTATTAGCATCATTTTTTGTCCTCGCATGGGGTTTAATAGTGGCAAAACCGATGGGGACTATTTTAAAACTTAAAAGAGAAATATTGATGCCCATTATATTGCCATTAACGGTAATTGGTGCATATGCAAGCGGAATAAGGATTTTTGATGTTAAGGTCACTTTCTTTTTTGGTATACTAGGATACATACTGCGTAAGCTTGATTATCCTATGGCCCCACTTGTTTTGGGAATTATTTTAGGTCCATTGGCAGATGTTAGTTTTCGCCAGGCACTTATGCAAAGTCGTGGTAGCCTGATACCACTTTTAGGAAGACCAATAGGGATAATTCTGTTATTAGCGATTTTATTAATTGCCTATAGCGGGTTTCGAAGGACATTTGAATATGCCAGAAAGCATGGAAAATCAGATATTTCAAAAACTGAAAATAATGAGGAAATATCGTGAGATTAAAAGGTAAAACTGCCATTATAACTGGAGCCGCAGGTGGAATTGGTTCTGCTATCTCTTTGCGTTTCGCCCAGGAAGGTGCAAATATATTTATTTGTGATTTGGAACAATCAGCAGGCAAAGAACTTAAGAAAAGGATATCACGACAAGGGGTAAAGGCAATATTTTTCCCCATGGATGTTACTTTAGAGGCAGATTGGAAGAGATTAATTAGCGAAGTAGAAAAAATTAATCTCACGTTGGATATTTTAGTTAATAATGCAGGTATTAACATTCGCAAGCCTATAGAAGAAATGGAAGTAGATGAATGGGATACCATGATGCGAGTTAATGTTAGGAGTATTTTTTTGAGTCTTAAACATACGTTGCCTGTTATGCGCAACCAAAAAAGTGGCAGTATTATTAACATGTCATCAATTTGTGGTTTGGTAGGACACAAATATACACCAGAGGCATATACTGCTTCCAAGGGGGCAGTTACCCTATTAACCAAGTCTACCGCGGTAAGATATGCTAAAACTGGAGTGCGAATTAATTCACTTCATCCCAGTACAGTTGAGACTGATTTAGTCAAAAAGATGCTTTCAGATCCTGAAAAAATGAAAGAAAGGCTTGATGAGGTGCCATTGGCTAGGCTTGCAAATGTAGAAGATGTAGCAAATGCAGCACTTTTCCTAGCTTCAGACGAATCCAGTTTTATTACAGGTATCTCACTGCCAGTTGATGGAGGTTTAACTGCATATTAAAAAATTTTAAGAAATCATTTTTGGTATTTAAATTATCTAAATGGTCCTTGGATATGTTTGCTTAAAACTTCACCAGGATTGTTATAATTAATTAACAGAGAATAGCAAGCTAAGGAATGGATATATTCAATAGGATAGTCCATCTGACTCCAGACATTAAATCCTTTATGTGATAGCCAGGCAATACCAACTTCTTTATAATAGTCCGGTTTTTTGATATCTCCTTCTGCCTGGCTGCAGGCAACAATACATGGTTTTTCCTCTTCATTTTTAAATTTATTTTGCAGGTAATTTAGTACATTTGCAGGTGCATTGCCTGCCCCAAAGCCGTATATACAAATTATTTTTTTATCTGAACTAACTTCTGGTTCTATACCAGGAGCGCACATTAGCCAGCTTATTTTTTTAATTATTTCGGTTACTTTTTCAGCAGGGTAATTTAAAATTGTATTTAGCCATTCAGGAGAGGTATATTTTGTAATCCTGTTATCCTTCAACTTATATTTGGAAGTCCAGTCCATATTAAAATAGATTGGCATGCCGTTTGTTGCAATAAATACATCTGGATGGATTGCATGTGCCTTATGAACTCGGTTGCCAGGAAATAATTTCCAGTTACAATAAATCCAGACACCAGGGAAATTATCATAGACAACCTGAGCAGCTCCTGGTAGGTTGACTGTCACATCTTCAGGTGTATAATCAAGGGTTAATTGACTACCAGTTAAAATAATAGGAATCTGGATATTTGGAAAACAAAGTTTTAACCAAGCTGACAAATAAGCCATAGTATCCGTACCATACAGAATTAATACACCATCAAGGTGATTTTCTAATTCCCTTGCAATAATAGAGGTTATTTTTATCCAATTTACGGGGTCTAAATTTGAGCTGTCTTTCCCAGGAATTCCCCAAGGTTCATAACAGATTAATTCCACATTTTTATGGTAAAAAAATTGTTTTACATAGCTGTATAATGATTGAAAAGTCTTTTTATTAGGACTGGCTACTTTCTTCTGAATTCTACTGGCTATTGTTCCACCTGTAAAGATAACCAGTATTCTTTTTTTATTTTCCATCTTTTGACCTGGCAATGATATAAAGTTTGCTAATTACATAAATTTATTTAGTAAAAATCATATTTCTATACTAGTATATTTTATCGAAAAATGAATTATTTGGAAAGACATATTTAAAAAATATTACAGAATAAAATAACATAATTAACTGTCTTGCAGGTTTATCAAATACCATTTATATTATAACTTATATTAATGAAATATAGAAATGTCGTTTTTTATCTTCTTATTATGTTATAATAAAAAACAAACATTTTACGAGGTATAATAATTGAAAAATAAAAAAATAAAGGTGAGCAAAAAATGCAATTAGAGTTAATTGAAAAGAGGCAAGAAACTGCTGATGTTTTTAGTTTTATATTCAAACCACCAATAGATGTTTCCTGGCAAGCAGGACAATATACCCTTTATAAGCTCCCGCATGATAATCCGGATGATAGGGGAGATACAAGGATTTTTACCATATCATCGCCACCTCATCAAAAAACTATTATGCTTACCACCCGTTTTTTCTTCCAAAAAAGTAGTTCATTCAAGAAAGCTCTTTTTGCAAAGAATATTGGAGAACAAATAGAAGCATTAAGAGTACAAGGTCATTTTACAGTGGAAGATCCAGATAAAAAATTGGTATTTATAGCTGGTGGTATAGGCATTACTCCTTTTCACTCAATATTGCTAGAACTGGAAAACCTTGGGAAAATTAAAGACATAATTTTAATCTATAGTAATAAGAATGCAGAGAGTGTTGTTTTTAGAGAAACCCTAAATGAGTTGGAAAGAAAAATTAATGGGATTAAAATTAATTATATTTATTCTCCTCAACGTTGTGATGAGACATTGCTCAAAGAATCAGTTCAGGACATTTATAATAGGGTGTTTTATTTATCCGGACCAATTAGAATGGTTAAATCTGTAGAAGAAGTTCTAGAACGAATCCAGATTAATAGAGGAAAAATAAG
>CAYOLB010000182.1:0-3381 GCA_964404675.1 uncultured Atribacterota bacterium
AATTGGTTCGGGCAAATTTGCCCACCATATATCTCCCTTTTGCATTGTATTAAAATTCATTGTCAAATACCTTGTATTGTTCTTTTTCGTATTCTGCAACCTTATCAGTCTTCTCAGGATATTTTTGATAGCCTTCAATATATTTCTGAATTTTTTCTTCTTCAGTTTTTTTCTCAAAAAAATACTGAATTATTTCCTGTAGTACCCTGCTTCTGTTACTTCTTCTTTTTTTCTTTTCACTTTCTAATTTTTTAAAATTCTCCTCATCTAACGTAACAGTAAAACGTATATTCTTCATAATTCAAACCCTCCGAAATGTTGAATAGTTAATGGCATTGATATGAATATAGTATGATAATTATCATACTTTGTCAAAATATAATTTTTAGCGGATCAGGGAATTGATAGATTGATAACTTTGTTGTATTGTTTAAATATTTTTAACTGTAAACTGAGAACTGTAAACCGATAACGTTATTTTCTTTAAACTAATTACTTCTTACTCATTACTGTAAATATAGTTCTTATTTTTATTTCCTCACTTGAGGGAAGGGGTTTAAGGTATGGGGGAAATCTTTAGAAAATATCATCTTTTCTGAAGCCAGTTTGTCTTAGTATTTCAATAAGAGTGCCTTTGGGGAGATCTTTTTTATGAAATGGTATAACAACCCTTCTTAGGCACTTATCCCTACCCTTAGAGTATATTCCAGGGTACCTTCATCATTTGGAATTTCTTCATTATGAGCTTTTAAACTTTCTAAATATAATTCAATAGCTTCTTTTACCATGATTGTTGCTTTTTCAATAGATTCACCATAAGTAACACAACCAGGAAGGGAAGGCACCGTAGCTGTATAACCGCCCTCTGGTTCTTTTCTGAGCAATATTCTATAACTTATCGTTTGGGAAGTAGCCATAATAATTCTCCATTGTTTTGTTTATATTTAACAATAATAATCTTTAATCCAATTATAGTGAAAGCTATAATTATTGTCAAAAACTCATTTAATATACCGAATACTGTTTTAACCGAAAACTTGCTTTTTACTTACTTCGTAAATTCTTCAAAAGACAATTCTGTATCACTTAGAATCTTTCTAAACAATGCCCTATCTATATCTTTGCCTTTATGAATGGGAAAAATAGTTGTTCTATTATCATTTTTGTGTTTTAGAAATACATGACTACCTTTTTGTCTAATTATAATAAATCCATTCTTTTTAATCTCTTAATGATTTGTAATCCTGACAATATAGGTAATTTGCTCATACTGCAACTTTTTGAATCCCAACAATCTCTTTAATATAGGGTTCACTTTCCCCTTGAACTTCTAAACATAATTCAATAGCTTCTCGCATATTAGCAAGAAGCTCCTCCATGTTCTTTCCCTGGCTGTGGCAACCTTTTATCTCTAAAACGGTCCCAATCAAATACCCATCTTCCCCTTTTTCAATAATTACAGTGTATTGTTTTTCTTTTTTCATATATTAACTCCAACAATATAAATAATTTAAGCAGATACCATATTTCTTTATTATTTTACCATGTATTTTAAAAATGGATTTAACAAAATCCAAAAATTACTTCTTCTATATTTATTTTATTTATCTTGAAACTCGCAACTAAACTTTAGTTTTACTGATAACTTGATCTTAATTTTCCTCCCATTTAGAGAAAATATATCTCAATCTATCTCCTCCCTCTTGGGGGCAGAGGGGAAATTTTCCTTAAACATTCTTGTATTTTAACCGAAAACTGTATTTATACCTTGCACCTTACATTTGATTGTATTTTTGACACAATACGCAATACGCACGACGCACGACTATTTTGACTGGTAGACTGGGTGACCGGCAGACTGGTAGACTCTTTAATTTTTTTATATCGCATCTTTTATTTTATCTGTATTTTGGACTCGATACCCGATACTGAATACTCTATACTAAATCACCACTGATATTTCTTCAGCATCTCTTTATCTCGCATAGGTTTATAATTGGGGACAATTTCCTGAAGCTTCATTACAATTTTCTCTACATCAATCTCTAAAGCTAACTCTTCTAATTCTGCAATATCCTTTGATAATTTTTCGCTATTCACTTTACCAACCCTGGCAATAAATATTTTTTCATGAGAAGTATGACTGGATGCGTTGCTTTTTTCTTCCTCAGTCATTAATTCTTCAAATAATTTTTCTCCTGGCCTTAAACCGACTATTTTTATATCTATATCCTTATTTGGTTCAAAACCCATAAGCTTAATCATTTCAACTGCCAGATCATATACCTTGATTGGCTCACCCATATCCAACACAAGAACCTGGCCACTATCTCCTAACGTTCCTGCCTGAATAACTAATTGGCTGGCTTCAGGTATAGTCATAAAGTATCTTTTAACATCTTTATCTGTCACAGTCACAGGACCACCTTCAGCAATTTGCTTTCTGAACAATGGAACAACACTTCCACTACTGTCCAGGACATTCCCGAATCGCACTGCAGAAAATTTAGTATTACTCTTTTTGCCAAAATCATTGACAATCATTTCAGCGACTCTCTTGCTGACACCCATGACACTGGTAGGATTAATTGCTTTATCTGTGGATATCATTATCATCCTCTCAGCTTTAAATTTATCAGCCAAGGCAGCAATATTTTTAGTTCCGATAATATTATTCCAAATAGCCTCTTCCGGATAATACTCTAGAATTGGTACATGTTTATGAGCTGCTGCATGAAAAATCACATTAGGTTTCATTGATTGGAAAATATTATTTAAGCTGTGGTTATTAGTAATATTCAATAGTAGTGGCATTAATTCAATATTCTTATATTGACCATTTAATTCATGAAAAATATTGTAAAGATTATTTTCACTACTATCTAATAAAATTAAGCTACCTGGATGAAATCGACACACCTGGCGAGCAATTTCACTTCCGATAGAGCCTCCTGCGCCGGTAACCAAGACTGTCTTTTCAGTCAAATATTCAGAAATCGTATTTGTATTTAAGTTAACTTGTTCTCTGCCTAATAAATCTTCAATTTCAATATTTCTTATTTTGCTATAACTCACATTGCCATCAACCAATTCATATATTCCGGGTAAGGTTTTCACATCAATGGTCTTCTCTGGAATTAAATTAACAATCCTTTTAATTTGCTTTCCAGTTGCAGATGGCATTGCTATAATGATCTGGTCAATATTTTTATTTCGTACCAATCGTGGAATATCTTCTGTTGTACCTAATACCCTCTTACCATGAATATTCATCCCATTTTTCCTCTTATCATCATCCACAAAACCAATTATATTGCCCAAATTGGGACGCCTGGAAATTTCCCTGGAAATGACATCACCAGCATCTCCTGCTCCCACTAC
>CAYOLB010000183.1:0-3265 GCA_964404675.1 uncultured Atribacterota bacterium
TTATGTAAGGCAATTAAGCACAAGGACAAAATCGAGAGAGATCGATAATGAAATAACTCAGGATAAATTGCTTTTTGAAACATTAAGAATGAAAGCTGACAGGATTATTATTGGAGAAGTAAGGAATTCGGTTGCTGCATACCAGATGCTACAGGCTCTAAATACCGGTCACAGGGGGAGTTTCGGTACAATACATGCAGACTCAGCATATGACGCCATTCTAAGATTAGAAACTCTTGCAATGGAATATAAAGAAAATATTGGAAACCAGGTCGTCAAACGGATGATCTCAAGAGCAATAGACTTGGTATTATTTCTGGAATTTGAAAAAAACGATAATTATGAAATCCGAAATAGAAGATTAAAGGAGATCGTCTTTATAGATGGCGAACTTACAAGAGAAGGGGGCTACAAATTAAAATATCTATAGTCATTTCTTCAATTATTTTTTTGGGACTTGTGTATATTTTTGGAGCTATTGGCTTATATATGAAAGATAGAAGAAAAAATTACATAAAAAGAATATTAAGGCTATCAGAAAATAATTCTATTTCAAAAAATGATAAGGGTAATAAAGACCATTTGAAAAAAATAAAATTATGGTTGAAAAAAAACAATATTGATATAGAGATAGAAGAATTCTTTATCCTATTATCAATTCTTCTATCAATTGTGATAATTGTAGGAATTTTAAATGCACCCAATCCAATTATAGCTGTTTTACTTTCTGTATTTATGGCTTTTATACTGTTTATTTATATAAACATAAGAAAAAAAAGGGAAAATTTAAAAAAAGAAGAACAACTTGAACAATTTTTATTAGATTTTAAGGGAAATCTATATAGTTATCCTAATATATTAAATAGTCTTGAAAAAACAATCCCTGAGGTAAATTATCCTCTTAAAAGAGATTTTGAAATAGTTTTAGATGATACAAAGAGAGGGCTTCTACTAAACGAATCTTTAAAAAATATGATAAAAAGGAACAGCAGCTATTTAATAGAAACCATCTTAAAAGGTTTGATTATTGCAAATGATAAAGGTGTAGACCTAATAAATTTTCTAGATGATCAGATTAATTATTTAAGAGAAAAAAGAAATATAGACAATTATATAAAAATTTTAAGTTCAGGGCCTAAGTATACAGCATACCTTATAATGATTATACCTCTGATTGCAATAGTAATTGTCATTCTAATAAATAGAAATATTATTGATATCCTTTTTTCTGGTTTTGGATTGATTATTCTATCATACGTAATCATTAGCAACGCTATAGGTATCTTTTTAATCAACAGAATGGTGAATTTTCAAAATGAAAGCAGGCAAATAAGATGAACTGGGTTTTATTGCTTTTATCTTTTCTGGTATCGATATTTATATTTTTTTCTTTGTTTAATTCGAGACATGTTAAAGCAAAATCCTTGTTGAAAAGAATTGAAAACTATACATCAAATATCTTTAATAAGAAAGAAAGTAGTAAAGAATCAAATACGATAAAATTATTTTTAGAAGAAAGAGGTTCATCAAGAATATTTGGAGTAAATATAAGTACACTAGAAGGTTTATTCATTTTTAGGGTTATGCTTTCACTAAGTTCTGCGATTACGTTTCTGGCACTTGGGTTTTTTATCAGCAAGAATTTTATGATTTTATCTTTACTAATCTCGTTAGTATTATTTTTTCTTCCGCAGGAGATTCTAAAAAGCAGAATAAAAAATATTGGTAAACGGATATTAAATGAGATCCCTGATTTTCTGGATATTATATCGTCTCTTATAAGAGCAGGTTTAAATCTAGATCAGGCTACAAACTATTATTCTAATAATTATAAAGGTGAAATAAGTCAGCTGTTTAAAATACTTAGAGCAAAGATATATGGAGGCAAGGATAGAAAAACTTCATATTTAGAAATAGCCAGGCTTTCTTTCTGTAATGAGTTTAATTCTGTTATTAAGATTATTATTCAATCTGATTTAATAGGAAATCCAGTAAATAAAGTATTGAAAGAATTATCAAAAGCAATAAGAGTAAATCAAAGAGATCAGATAAAGATAAAAGCTGAAAAATTAGAAAGCAGTCTGATATTAATAATATTTATATTTATGTTCATACCAATGATGGTCTTGTTTTTATTACCGGTAATACCACAGTTGAAAATTATTTTTAATTAGTAAAGAGCTAAGAAAAGGAGACTAGATGAATTTTTTAAGAAAAGTATACGAAAGGGTATTTTTCGGAACAAAGGGTGCAACATTGATTGAAATAGCATTGTATATAGCTCTAGTAGTAATCGTTTGCATTACTGCCGTGACTGCACTTGGTGGAAAATTGCAATCAGTTTTTCAATCAATTGCAGACAGTCTTTAAGTAATTCAGGTAAGGATTGCTTATGAGGAAAAGTTTCAAATATCAGGATGGTAATGTGCTTATAGAATTTGCCTTGATAATGCCGATTCTATTAATGATTATAGCAGGTATTATACAATTTGGGTTTATACTTAATGCAAAAGTAGCAGTAAATTCTGCTTCTTATGAAGCAGCAAGGGTAGCTACACTATCGGATTATCCTGAAAATGATGCAATAAACTCAGTGCTATCTTATGCATCATCTTCTCTTCCCGGCTGGGATTTAAATAAGCAATTGAGTATCGAGATTAACAAAACAGGCAATGTCCCTGGTGACAAGGTAAAAATAGATGTTTTTTATGATGTACCTATATTTTTTTCCAGAATATTGCCTGTTTTAGAAATTAGAAGCGGTTTTTACAGGGTTTGTGGAAGCAGTGTAATGCAGATAGAAGAGAAAGAATAGAATAAATTTATCTATGTTAAAAACAAAAAATAGCTATAGAAATGGCAGATAAAAAAGTAGTCAAAATTTTAGTGATATTCAGCATTATTATACTGGTATTTGTATTGATTAAAATTAAGCTACCGCAAAAAATTATTAACTTTTTTGAAAGCATAAAAACAATTAATCAATATGAGATAGATAAACAAAATGATTATCCATGTTACATCTATGAGACATTTATAGACGGAGATGGTAAAGAGGTATCAATAAAAATGGAAAGAAAGACCGGAACAATAGATGGTGAAGAAATTGTTTTTTATGAAGATACGATAGGGTCTGAAGTAATATATTATAGATTCTATAAAGGTACAATTATTGATGTAGACAATGGGAAAATTATCTTTTTAGTAGATAAAGAATGTTTGGATGGGAAACCTGAAGACCAATATTATGAATATGAGGATGTAG
>CAYOLB010000184.1:0-13334 GCA_964404675.1 uncultured Atribacterota bacterium
GCATAGGGGTCAAATCTTTATTATTGACAATTTATCCCTAATTCTCCTTACTAAATTGCTCAAATTGCCCTCATTATCCTTAGCTATTTTATTTCTTAATCTTTTCCTTCCTACACTAACTGTACTATAATCCAGGCCTAATAGCTCCCCTATTTCACGACCTTTTAAACCTGCATAGTTGTATAACATTTCCATCAATAGTTGCCGCTTAGTTCCTGTTTCTTTTTTAATTGCTTCAAAGTTATCCCCTATTTCCTGGGAAACTATTTTTATCACATCCTCAGTTAAGCAATAACTATATATTTTTCTTATTGAAGGTATTTCTTTATGATTTTTACTTAAATATTTTTCCTTTATTTTTTTAACAAAATCGTCATCTCCCAAAAGAGATCCAGCTATAATATTTTTCTTCATTTCTATCTCACCTTCAATATCACTTTGCAGTGTTTGCCAGTAATTCTCACGTCCTCTTTTGGTATCTCCTCCATAATCTGATAATACAGTTTTGTAATCGATGAATGATTCTCTGTTATTAATATTAATATATCCCTTTAAACTACTCCATTTGAATTCTGTTAAATACTTCCTTTTATCAATGAATGGAGAACCTTCAAATTTATTTATCCTGATTGGATTTAAATGAATATATCGGGAAAGGATATTTAAGTATTTTTCCTTCTGTACAAGTATACTTTTATATCTTCCCTGGTAGAGATGCCCCACACGGTTATTGTTTTTATTATAGTAGGAGGTATAAGTGATGTTAAACTGTCGCATAAATTCGTTGATATTTGCAAGTGGGGTTTCTAATAAAAAGTGAAAATGGTTGGGCATGAGGACATAACTATAGAGAATAACATTATATATTTTAAGTGAATCTTTAAGTATTTTTAAAAATTTATTACGATCTTTATCACTCTTGAATATAACTCTTTTCTCATTACCCCGGGAAGTAATATGGTATATAGCACCTTCATATTTAATTCTAAGTGACCTTGCCATATTTTTACTTTACTAAAAAATAGCTATTTTGTCAATAATAAAGATTTGACCCCTATTCTTTCCCTACAGCATCAATTTTTCTAATTCCAGTGGCTCGATGTATCTTCCATCTTTAAATGCCCTCATATTACCACCGGAAATCTCATCAATTAAAATAATCTCCCCTGTATCTTCTAATCTGCCAAATTCAAGTTTTATGTCATACAATTCAATGCCCTTTTCAGCCAGTATCTCTTTGATTATATTACATATTTTTTGTGTCAGATTTTTTAGGGTCTGGTATTCACCTTTGGAGAGAATTCCTAGCATATCCAGGGCATCATCAGTAATTAACGGGTCATTACGTCTATCATCTTTGAGGGTAACTTCAACCAGGGCATCCAGCGGCTGCCCTTCTTTTACATATAAGGCATAACGTTTTAAAAAGCTTCCTACTGCCCTGTACCGGCAAATAATCTCTAACCCTTTCCCAAACACTTCGGCAGCCTTTACGGTCATAGTGGCATTGTCAATATCAGCATCTATATAATGTGTGGGTATATTTTTTTCTTTAAGTCTTTCAAAAAAAAATTTTGTCAGTCTCAAACCTGCCCTGCCCGCTCCCTCCATGGTTAAGCCTATGGTATTTGAGCCGGGGTCGAAAACACCGTTCTCTCCAGTTACATCATCTTTAAACATTAATAGATAATTTCCATTCTCCAACTCATAAACATCTTTTGTCTTACCCTGGTAAATAAGCTTCATGTCATAAACCTTCCCTGTATTTTTTTTATTTTAGAACTATTCTATACCAATATTTAAGCAAGGACAAATTTATTTTTTATGCAAAAAGATATTAATTTTGCTATTACACCATTATTTTTCTCCACTTGAATTTACATCAAATCTGCCAAGGTATTTTAAATATTTTCTAATCGCAGGATATACCTCTTTATACACTTCATTAAAAAATTTGTTATAAAGCTTTAATCTACCTTGCTCAGGTATAAAAGTATTTTTTACTCTACACATTTTTTTTACTGCTAAATCAACACTTTCATAAACCTTTAAACCATAGGCAGACATAATTGCAGCACCTAAAGCAGTGTTTTCTGTTGTATCAGATACTAGGATATTTTCTCCAATAATATCAGCAATAATCTGCAGCCATTTATTCGAAGCAGCCCCTCCACCTCCGACAGTTATAGAGGAAATAGTTACTCCACTGTTTTTTTCATAATTATTAATTATGAGCCTTATTTCAAATGCGATACCCTCAAGAATAGACTTATAGAAATGTAATTTTGTATGTATATCAGACCAACCTAAAGTTGCTCCGCGGGTATTTGGATCATTATATGGCATCATGCATCCCCTCAAATAAGGAATTGTCATTAAACCGTCGCTACAAGGAGGTATCTTCTCTATTGCCTTATCAAGCACACTTTCAGGTGTACTATTTCTTTTCTCTTGGCTAGTGTTTTCAAAATTTCTTATAAACCAGGAAACATTGTTAGCTGCAGACATAAGTACTGATTCATGAACATATAATCCCTTAATACAGGAAGCAAGTGCCCTGCTGCCGCTTTTTAAATCAATCTTACTGCCATGAATATCACAAGTTCCGCTTGTACCAACACTGATAGCCATTTCCGATTCTTTGATGGCCCCAACACCTACTGCAAATACCTGTCCATCTCCACCTGCCAAAAAAACAGGGGTTCCTTCAGAGAGTCCCGTTTTTCTTGCTGCCTGTTTAGTAACATTACCTGCCTTTGAACCTGATGGCAGAACATCAAACAACTGATTTTCTCTCAAATCAATAATAGACAGTAATTCATCTGACCATATGTTAGTATTAATATTATATAATCCTGTCGTATCAGCTCCAGCCGCTGCATCAATCACTTTGCCTGTTAATTTATAGTTTATATAAGCCCCGACTGTCATGATTTTATCTATTTTCTCCCATATTTCTGGCTCGTTATTTTTAATCCATTTAATTTTCATTATTGAGGGAGTAGGATTAAGGAATTTTCCGGTTATATTAGTAAATTTGCTTTCAGATATCACATTTCTTACTTCTTCTGCTTCTTTGGTTGCACGCTGATCCATCCAGAGAAAAGCCTTTCTTAAAGGATGATAATTTGAATCAACTGATACAAATGTTTCACGTTGATATGCTATTGCTAAGCCTAAAATATCTTTTTTATCAATTTTATCTGTTACTGTACGCAAAGCTGAACAAAGTGAAGTCCACCATTCTTCTGCATCTTGTTCCGCCCAATCCGATCTCGTCTTTTCAAGCGAAATACTCTTTTTAGCAGAAGTTATAACCTTACCTTCAAAATCAAATACAACAACTTTTGTTGACTGTGTACCACAGTCAATTCCTAAAATAAATTTTTTATACATATCATACCTACACAAATATTATTAATTAGTAAACTAACCACAAAATGTTCTTCCACCATCAATTAATATATTCTCTCCGGTAATAAAACTTGCTAAATCACTTAGCAGAAACATAACTACACTAGCAATTTCTTTTTCTTCTCCCAATCTTTTTAAGGGAATATGTTTCTCCATTTCAGCAATATCTGCCTCGTTAAATACAGTCTCTAGCATCTCTGTTCTGACAGTTCTCGGAGATACGGCATTGACACGGACGTTATATTTAGCAAGCTGTCTGGCTAAGGCCCTGGTAAAACTATTTATCCCACCTTTTGCCGCAGCATATGCAGCACATCCACCAGTCCCGGTTATGGTTGAGCCAGATGAAAACATTACAATGCTAGATGAAGTTTTTTTCTTTAAATGCTTAAGTGCTGATTTCGTGCAAACATAAGCTCCAGTCAAATTTACATCAATTATTTTTTGCCAATCTTTCATCTGTAGTTCCTCAAATGGTATTTTGCTTGATATACCGGCATTGTTCACCAAAAAATCAATTCCATTAAACTCTTCGGCTATCCTGTCCATACATTTTTGGATTTTTTCGGCATCGGTTACATCGCCTTGCACATAAATAGCGTTTCCCCCACTATTTTTTATCTCATTTACAACTGCTGTACCATGCTCGGTGATATCAATAATTCCAATATTTACCCCCAGCGAAGAGAGAAGAAATGAAGTCGATTTTCCAATACCACGGGCCGCTCCTGTGATAACTGCTGATTTTCCATTTAAACCTAAGAGAGATCTTTCAGTTTTCAATAATTGACTAATATTTTTTCCATTAATAGACATATAAATATACTACCCTTCTTTCTATTCTTTTTATGTATTTAAATATATTTCTTATTATTTTTCTTTTCGCAGCTGATCAAATGTAACTGCTGCTACCAATAAAATACCAACGATAATATTAAGGACAAAAGGATTTATGCCCAGTATGTTTCCTCCATTTTTAATGGTTGCAATAATAATAGTGCCTAGAACTGTTCCAAAAACAGTTCCAACCCCTCCACTTAATGAGGCACCTCCAAGAACCACGGCCGCAATTGCATCAAGTTCGTAGCCACTACCTGCACTGGGAGAACCTCCGCAAAGTCTTGCAGTCATAAGAATCCCTGCAACTGCTGAAGTTAAGCCACCAAGCGCATAAACTCGATAAATTGAATTTCTTATATTTATCCCAGACAATCTTGCAGCCTCTGGATTACTTCCAATGGCATAAATATTTCGTCCAAATACTGTTAATCGAGTTAAGATGACTCCCATTAATATAACAACTATCCAAACTATTGCCATCGCTGGTAATCCAAAAATCCTAACAACAGCAAAATTGGCAAAACTATCAGGTAAGCCAATAACCTTTTTTGCACCAGTTAGAAGCATTGCAATACCTCTAAAAACACTTAACCCTGCCAAAGTTACAATAAAAGGAGGAACTTTTGCTTCAAAAACAATAATGCCCATAACTAATCCTGCCAGCATCCCGATTGCAAGACTGATTATAATGGAGAAGAAAATTGGAATGCCTGCTGATACCATTAATTGTGCTACAATTACGCTGCTTAATGCCAGAACTGAGCCTACTGATAAATCTATACCACCAGATATTATTACAAATGTCATACCTATTGAAACAACTCCGATAATAGAGGTAGACCTTAAAAGATTAGTTATATTCATATAACTTAAAAATCTATTGCTCATTATAGAAAAAAATATAATCAAGGCAACTAAGACAAGAAGTATATTCATCTCGTGAAATCTCGTTGCTTTTTTCTTTGCTTTTCCCGTAATCATCTATCTATATCCCCCTTATATTTCTACACCAGAGGCGAGCTGGAGAAGCCTCTGTTCATCAAATTCTTCTCTGGAAAAAGTCGCCATTTGATTTCCTTCATATACTACTGTGATACGATCAGCTATCCCCATTATCTCAGGTAAATATGATGAAATTATAATAATAGCACTATCTTTTTTTATTAACATTTCTAATATTTTATATATTTCTTCTTTTGCACCAACATCAATACCAGCAGTAGGTTCTTCAAAAATAAAGATTCTACACTGTTTTACTAACCATTTCGCGAGAACAACTTTCTGTTGATTACCACCACTCAAGTTTAAAACTATTTGTTCTGCACTTGGTGTCCTGATATTCAGAGATTCAATTTGTTCTCTGGAATTTTCGTTTTCAACCTTACTATTAACAAAACCCATTTTGGATATGTTTGAATAAGAACTTAGATTTATGTTATGTTTAACAGATAGCTTCACTGCTAACCCTTCTTCTTTCTTATCTTCAGGCAAAAAACCAATACCATTGGCTGTTGCAATCGCGGGAGTAGTTATATCAATTTTTTTAGAATCAATAAATATCTCACCTTCATCGTATCTATCAGCCCCATATATAGCCCTTGCTATTTTTGTAGTTCCAGAGTTTACAAGACCGAAGAGTCCAAAAATTTCACCTCGTTTAACAGAAAAATTAATATCCTTGAATTCCCCGGCTTTTGACATATTTTTAACACTGATTATTTCTTCCTTTTTAGTTTGGTGTGTTATGGAATACATATCATTTATATTACGCCCAACCATCTTAGAGATAAGACCATCAATAGTTGTATCTTTAACTGGAATACAGGAAATTAGCTTTCCATCACGCAATATAGTAACTGTATCGCAAATCTCAAAAACTTCTTCAAGACGATGTGATATATAAATAATCCCCACACCTTCATTTTTCATTTTTAAGATTATCCGAAATAATTCCTCAGTATCTTTACTTGTTAGTAGGGCAGTGGGTTCGTCAAAAATAACTACCCGGTACTTTTTAAAATATTGTTTCGCGATAAGGACCATTTCTTTTTGTGCTGCAGAAAGCTTATCGAGGTGCATCCGGGGATCAACTTTAATATTTAACTCTGCTAATACTGCAGCAGTTTTTTCAATCATTTGATTCCAATCTACCAATCCAAAATGGTTTCTAGGTAACTGCCCAAGAAAGAAATTTTCAGCAACAGTTAAATCTTTTGCAACAGTAAGATCCTGATAAACTGCACCTATTTTTAGATTTTGAGCAATAATTGGATTATTAATGGTAACCTTTTTGCCATCAACAAAGATATTTCCACTGGTAGGTTGAAGAGCTCCAGTTAATATCTTGATTAATGTGGACTTACCTGCACCATTTTCTCCAACAATGCCGTGAATTTCTCCCTGCTTTATTTGTAGATCTACCCCATCAAGTGCTGTTACACCTGGGAAATCTTTTTTAATTTCTTCCATCCTAATTAGTTCTTTTCCCTCTTTTGCCTTTAATACCATTAATTTCCTCCACCTTCGTTCAATAGCAGAAAGGTTCAATTAATTATAATTATTAACAAGATAAAATAATAGATTAAAACAGATAACTCTAGTTATTGTTATTTGCAGGCAATATTGTAAAAAATATTGCCTGCAAATCAATAGCATAAACATGACACTAAAAATATTTTAGCATCACGTTTAATAACATTGTAATTATTCTACATCTTCTTTTTTCAATACCTTAACGCCTGTATCAAAAGATTTAGGTACTTCTTCTCCATTTAATACGCGAACTGCAAATTCACATCCTTTGTATCCCATATTATAAGGATCTTGTACAATTAATGCTTTTATAACTCCTTTTTTCAAAGCGTTTATTTCAGCCTCGGAGTCATCAAAGGCTACTACCATTACTTCATCTTGCAGCCCTGCCTGTTCAATAGCTAAAGCAATTCCTTCTCCAATATTGTAATCGATGCCAAATACTCCAATTAAGTCATCATAGGTAGTAATTAAATTTTCTGTAACAGTCATGGCTTTTGCAACTTCATCGTCAGTATATTGGGAATGAACTATATTAATTTCAGGTGCTAATTCAGATAAACGTTCTTCAAAGCCTTCGCCTCTCTTTGTATCAGTATCGCAAACTACAACATGTTCAATTACAACTGTTCCTTTTTTCTCAATCCCATTTTCTTCTAGGGCTTCTATCATTGCTTCAGCTGCAATTTTCCCTCCAGCAATATTATCTGTAGATAAGTGACTAATAACATCAGTAGGTATTACAGTGTCACCTGTAATAACCGGGATTCCCTGGCTCATTGCAGTTTTTACAGCTGGAATAGCACCTTCACCTGATTGAGAAGCGACTACTATTGCATCTGGAGCACTTGTAACTACATTTTCTAAGATAATAATAGCACCTTCAATATCTGTTTCAGACTCAGGACCATAAGGAGTTACATTAACATTTTCATTCTCTTTATCAAACTGTTCTCCGCCATCAAGCATATTCTGCCAAAATTCAGAGTTTACTGATTTAACAATAACGGCTATTTCTATAGTATCATCAGCAATTGAAGCAAATGAGCCCAGGCATAATATACCTGCAATTACTAGACTTATGACAATTATTTTTTTGATGTTCATAAAAAACCTCCTGTTATTTTTTTATCCTTACTTATTTCAGTTACATTCTTAAATTATCCTTTTTAGGATTTTTAAGTTTATCTGCTAAATTATTCACCTCCTTCTTTATTAAAGGCTAATTGTTCGGCTAAAATATTTAAGAAATCAGCCCCTTTAATTCCATCTATAATACGATGATCAACAACAAGACTTATAGGGAGAAACTCCTTATTTACTATCCCTATCCCTAAAATTGCAACCTGTGGGGGATTGATAATAGGTGTAAAATATTCTATCCCCTGTAATCCCAAATTTGTAATAGTAAATGTTCCCTGTTCAAAGTCTTCTGGTTGTAATTTTCCTTCCAGAGATTTTTTAGTAATCTCAATTCTTAATCTGGCTATTTCAGAAATGCTTTTTCCTGCTAAATCCTTCAATACCGGAACCATTAATCCCCTATCGGTAGCCAAAGCCAGGGCAATATTTATATCTTTAACTAATTTATACTTATAGCTCTCTTTAGTGGATACTGCATTAAATTCTGGAAATTTTTCAAAAGACAGAATCAATGCTTCGATAATAAAGTCAATCAAAGATAAATGTAATTCTGATTGAGAATTTATCTTTTTTCTCTTCTCAAGAAGTGACGCAATATTAATTTTCCTGAAAAGGGTAAATTGGGGAATATTTTTATAGCTTTCAGTAAGTCTATCAGCACTTAATTGTTGAACCTTAGTCAATTGATAAATTTCTTTAATATTAAAATCTTCCTGCTCTTTTTCCTGAGAAATATAGTCCTGAATATCCTTCTTAGTAATAGCTCCATCCGGACCGGTACCGTTAACCAGCGATATATCTATTTTTTTCTCAGAAGCTAATTTACGTGCAGCAGGCGCTATTTTAACTTTTTCCTTAACGGGACTGGTTTCTTTTTGTGAAGAATCTACCTTCCCTTTCTTACCAACTTTTTCTTCTTTCCCTTCTTTTTCTTCTTCACTCTCTAAAAACGGTTTTAAGTCTTCCTCGGAAATGGTTTCACCTTCCTGTGCTATTATTGCTATAACAGTATTTACTGGAACAGTTTCTCCTTCTTGTACTATTATTTTATGCAATATTCCGTCATGGGGAGAATTTATCTCTATCAATGCTTTAAATGTTTCTATTTCAGCAATTAATTCATCTTTTTGAACTTTATCTCCCTCTTTTTTATACCACTTGGCAAGAGTGGCTTCTTCTACCTTTGATTCTGTCTTTGGGATCTCTACTTTCCACATGACTCTCTCTCCTCTCAAACTTAACTGGAAACTGTATTTAGTATTTCTTCTTTAATCTTTTCCTTGGTTGGAATAACCTCTTTTTCCAATGATGCACTGAAAGGAATTGGAGTATTTAAAGAACCTATTCTTTTTGGAGGGAATTCCATATTCCAGAAGGATTCTTCCATTATTGCAGAAATTATTTCCCCCTGTACCCCACCATTAACTGGAGATTCATCAACAACCAGCAGTTTCCCAGTTTTTTTAACAGAATTGATAATTGTGGTCTTATCTAAGGGAACTAATGTTCTGGGATCAATTACCTCTACACTTATTTTGCCTTTCAATTCTTCAGCAACTTCCAAACTGTGTTTGACCATCCAGGAGGTAGCAACTACGGTAATATCTTTTCCTTCTTTTTTTATTGAGGCCTTGCCTAGAGGAATTGTATAGTCCTCTTCAGGAACTTCCCCTTTCTGGGTATAAAGTTGTTTATGTTCAAAAAATAATACCGGATTATCATCCCTAATGGCACTCTTTAAAAGACCTTTGGCATCGTAAGGATCTGACGGGATAACAATTTTTATTCCTGGAATATTCATAAAAATGGAATGAAGAGTCTGGGAATGTTGGGCTCCTCCACCAAACCATTCAGTTCCTTCTGGTGCTCTTATTACCATGGGTACAGATAACTCACCATTAGAAAGATAGCTCATCTTGGCACCTTGATTGACAATCTGGTCCATTCCAATCATAATAAAATCTACAAACATTATTTCTGCTACTGGCCTCATCCCACGAAGGGCAGCACCTACCGCCGAACCTATGATTGCTGCTTCGGAAATAGGGGTATTTCTAACTCTTTCAGGACCAAACTCATCTATTAATCCCCTATTAGCACCAAATCCATACCTGGTTATATCTTCACCCATAACAAAAACATTTTTATCTCTTTGCATTTCTTCTCTTAAGGCCATTCTCAGGGCTTCAATATACATGCATTTACTCATTATTTTCTTCCTCCCTGTATACATATTTGGAAACCGTTTCAGAAAGAGGAGCTTTACTATCTTGAGCAAAACGTACAGCTTCTTCAATTTCTTTTTCTATTTCTTCTTCTATTTTTTCAATTTCCTGATTACCTAATAATTTTTGTTTTAAGAGTTCTTCTTTATATTTTTTAATTGGGTCATATTTTTTATTCCATTCCTCTTCTTCCTTTTTTGGCCTATAAGGCCCCACGTCTCCAGCGGAATGACCTCTTAGTCGATAGACTACACATTCAATTAAAGTGGGGCCATCTCCTTTTCTGGCCCTCTCTACGGCCTTCCCCATTGACTCGTAAACTTTCATTAAGTCGGTCCCATCAACAGTAAAACCTGGCATGGAATAAGCATTAGCCCGATCAGAGATTTTTTCTATTTTCTGATGTTCTTCTCTTTTGGTTGCTTCTCCATATTGATTATTTTCACATATATAAATAATAGGTAAATTCCATAATGAGGCCATATTCAATGATTCATGGAAAAATCCTATATTAGTAGCACCATCACCAAAAAAACTTACGGTCACTACATTATCTTTTTTAATACGACTTGCCAAGGCTGAACCAGTAGCTACACAGATATTGCCACCAACTATACCACTGGCAACAGGCATTCCTCTTTTAGTATCAACTAAATACATACTTCCACTTCTACCCTTATTGGTTCCAGTTACTTTACCATAGCACTCAGCTATAATGCTCTTTGGAGAAGTACCACGGGCTAAGAAATGACCATGCCCCCGGTGATTAGAAAAAATGATATCTTTATCAGAAAGGGCTTCTATACCACCTACTGCAACAGCTTCATGTCCATGAGCGGTATGCAAATGGCCATCTAATTTACCATCCCTATACATCTTCTGAAGTTTGTCTTCAAATGTGCGAATTCTACTCATGGCTTTAAACATTTTTATTTTTTGCTCTTTATTTATAGTCATATTTTTTTGCCTTCTCCTTATCTTTATTAATTTGTTCTTGAATAATTTCAAAAGCCCACCGGGCAGTCTTTCCAACAACAATCGGACATTTGTCTACATGGCCACCCATTTTTTCAAATATTTGTTTATCCTCTTCCATCCAGAAATCAAAGGAACGTCCAAATATCTTTTTATGAACATCTTTACATAAACAACTTCCATACTCTTTTAAAAATCTGTCATAGAGTTTTTTGGTTAGATAATTTGCTGTTTTATTTGAGCTACCTTCGTAAAATTCTCTTGAATTTCGTCCAAAAAGATAGCTAATTATCATAGCCCCGCCTGCAAGTGCACCGCATGTTCCTTGGCAGGTATTTACAAGTCCTCCTGCTAATATATATGATGCTTTAAACATATCCTCGCTGTCTATTTGTAGAACTTTTTGCAGAGCTGCAACAGTGCATTGTGAACAGTAATGATATTTCTGTTCAAATTGGTAAGCTAACTGATAGACCTTTCCTGATAACACAATATCATCTTGATTCATACTGTTTTTATTGTTCATTACCCACTCTCTTTTTTAAATAATACTAATTATTTTGTGTTTTCAATTACATATTCAGCTACTTTTTTGTTAGTCACAATGGCATTAATATGTCTTCCTCTTAATGCTCCTAGGATGGCTTCCTTTTTGTCATCGCAACATGCTACGCCTATTACAATAGGCACATGTTCCCTCAATTCTTGTACTCCTATTCCTATCATCCTATCTTTGAGAGATGTTTTCAGAATGTCACCATTAATATCGTAAAAATCAGTACAGATATCACCAACTATTCCTTTCTTAGATAAGCTGTAGAATTCTTCAACAGAAAAATATCCCCTCTTTATCATGGTAGAACTCTGCTTAGGAGTACCTATCCCTACAATTGCCATGTAAGCTGATTTAGCCTTTTCAATGACTACTTTTATGCTTTCTTCCTTTTCAAAGGCTTCTTTTGTTTTTAAATTACTTACAAATACTGGGGCGTTTAACAAGTAATATTTTCCACCCAAAGCTTTACTTAATCTCCTGGCTATTTCATTAGAGAAAATATCTCTGCCAGTAATTCCAATACCACCTAAAAGGGGAACGATTGCAGTATTAGTTAAGTTATCTGAAACATCGAGCGCCTTCCCTATTTCCGACAAAGTAGTACCCCAGGATACTCCTATAGTATCAAAATCTCGTATTCTTCTTTCTAATGATAATGCAGCTGCTTTTGCCACCTTTTTCTTAATAAAATCCTCAGATACAATCCCTTCATCTGAAACTACAATCGCTTCCTTTAAATCGAAGAATTTTTTTAATTCATGCTCAAGATAATCAATCCGATCTTCATAATTTTTAATATGAAAACTAACAATCTTTCTTTCTCTTCCTTCTTTCAACAAACGCGAAACTGTTGATTTTGATATTCTTAAATCAGAGGATATTTCATTTTGGCTAAAATTATCTATATAATGCATTCTACATATTTCAGCTACCAATGCTTCATTATTTTTCATTTTATGCAATTTCTCCTAGTTTATGAAAATATTTTCATAATCTGCAATTATTATACTTTTTTTAATTATTTATGTCAATTGATAATCTTTCCTTTGTTGGTAAAATTAAAATTGTATATTTATCTCAACACTTTATCTATAATTATATAAATCCATAACTAATGACTAATATGCTTATGATATTTTTGAAGGTTTATTTTGAAGAGAAGGTAGTTTTGGTTAATCAATTGAAAAGCGGTATATTGTTATATAATGATATTCTTCACCTGGATACAAGATTGGAGATGGAAATTTATCTACATTAATTGAATTAGGATAAAATTCAGTTTCCAAACATAGTCCACTATGTTTATGGAATACTACTCCTTTAGCACCTCTAACATTGCTAATTTTATTACCTGAATAAAACTGAATTCCCGGTTTTGTAGTCAGCACCTCCATATTACGTCCACTCATTGGCTCATGCACTACTGCTGCTAAATCAAGTTTTTCACCTGAACCGTCAATTACAAAACAGTGGTCATAGCCACCTGCAACATTTTTAATATCCTCACCTATTAATTTCGGTTCAGTAAAATCCATGGGGGTTCCACAAACATCTCTCATTTCCCCGATAGGAATTAAATTTTTATCTACCGGGAGATACTTATTACATTTAAGTGTCAATTCATGGTTCAAGACTGTCTTGGAAAGATT
>CAYOLB010000185.1:0-2187 GCA_964404675.1 uncultured Atribacterota bacterium
TGATCTTGCAGTCTTTGAAAATAGATTTCCTGCCCTTTTAAAAAATCCTCCCCCTCCGCATAATTCTGGTTCTTCTCTTTTAAAAAGCCAATCCTCTTACGGTGTTTGTGAAGTTATTATGTATACCTCTGTGCATAATAGTGCTTTATCAGAAATGCCTTTACTGCAGATAGAGAATCTAATTGATGTTTGGGAAGATAGAATAATTGAGCTATACAGTAATCCAATGATAAAATATATCTTTGTTTTTGAGAATAAAGGTGACGAGGTTGGGGCGACTCTTTCCCATCCACATGGTCAATTATATGCCTTCCCCTTTTTACCTTTAAGAGTGAAGACAAAGCTTAAAAATATGAAGGACTACATTAATAAAAATAACAGATGCATGCTCTGTGATATTCTCAAAGAAGAAATGCGACTTGGAAAGCGAATTATTTTTCAAAATGACTATTTTCTGGCCTTTGTTCCTTATTATGCCAGGTTCCCCTATGAAGTTCACATCTTGTCAAAAAGGCATTTAGGTTCGATTAGCGATATGGATGATTTAGAAAAAAAATCATTCGCCGAGGCATTAAAGAATGTGACTAAAAAATATGATAAAGTATTTGCAAGATCCTGTCCTTATATGATGGCTCTTTTTATATCACCTTCAAAAAAGGATAAATATAGTTATTTTCATTTCCATGTAGAGTTTTGTCCGCCACTAAGGGAGGAAAACAAGATTAAGTGGATGGCAAGCGTAGAAACCATGACCTGGCAATTTATTAATCCCTCTTGTCCTGAAGAAATTGCCGAACAGTTAAGGAGTGCAAATTGAAAGGAAAAAGAATAAGCGAAGTATTTGAAGATACAAATGATTTTCTTCACTTTAGTGCACCAGGAAGAATAAATATTATTGGGGAACATACTGATTACAATAATGGCTATGTTCTGCCAGCTGCAATTAATCTTCATATGAATCTTGCAATTAGAAAAAACAATTGCAATAGTCTCAGGGCATATTCACAAGAATTTCCTGGTATGTATAATCACAAGTATCCATTAAAAAAGATAACTCAAAAAGATGATTGGGTGAAGTACTTGAAAGCAGTTCTGTTTACATTACAAAAGGAAATAGATTTTACAGATTTTTCTGGGTTAGATGTATATGTTACTGGAGACATTCCTGTTGGAGCAGGCCTGTCCAGTTCAGCTGCCTTAGAAGTTGTGTTTCTATTTGCTTTAAATCAATTATTCAACCTGCAGCTTGAACCAAAAAAAATGGCTTTTCTGGCACAAGAGGCCGAAAATGATTTTGTAGGTGTGAAATGTGGCATAATGGATCAATTTATTTCTATTATGGGTAAGGAGAATCATGCCTTATTTTTAGACATTCAGACAATGGATTATCAATACATTCCTTTATGTCTTGATGATTATATTTTTGTATTAATTGATACATCTGTTTCTCATAGTTTGGCCAACAGTGAGTACAATATAAGGCGACAGGAATGCGAAAAAGGACTGAAGATATTACAGGATGGTCTTGGTTTATATTTAGAATCTTTAAGTGAAGTAGAATTAGACGACATAAGTCGTTTTAAAGAAAGATTTCCCTCGAATATTTATAAAAGAGTTGTCTATGTTGCGGAAGAAAATCTGCGGGTTCAGGAAATGGTAAATGCCTTAAGAAAAGGATCATTTAGCAAAATAGGGCAATTGTTATATGCCTCTCATAATGGGCTAAAATATCTCTATGAGGTTAGCTGCCCTGAACTGGATATGATTGTTGATTATCTAAAGACCAGTGAAGGGGTGGTTGGTGCAAGGATGATGGGAGGAGGATTTGGAGGTTGCGTGCTGGCTCTAGTAAATAAAGAGAGAGTAGATTCAATTTTTTCTTTAGTTAAAAGAAAATACAGGATCATATTTAACAGAACACCTCTGCTTTATTCTATATCATCTATTACTAATGGTATTGCATATGAATTGCAGAAAAGTTAATCATTTTTGTAAAATAGTTGTTTTCTGAAGACTTTTACCCATATTTTTCTAATCATACAACTGTTATCTCAAATATGATAATATTTTAAAATTTAGGAGATGTCAAAAATGTCAATTAAAAAAACGGTTAATCAAAAGTTAAATGTAAAGCCTATTTTCTCTCATCTGATTCATAGCAGTAGTTATGAAGGTCCCTGTAGAATA
>CAYOLB010000186.1:0-3817 GCA_964404675.1 uncultured Atribacterota bacterium
TTTAATAGTAGCCAGTAAAAAATTATTTTGCTAATAAACCACAGGCATTTACCTCAGGTAAAGTCCTGTGGTTTTTATTTTTTAACCACGGGTGTGTAAAAACATTCGTGGTTTTTTATTTGACCAAAAAAAACAATTACTTAGAATGTGGTAATGGTTAAATAAAATGGTTTTAGCATGAAAAAGAATAAGAAAAATTCAACCCCCTTTTAAAAATACTTAAAGCCATTTGTTTTTCGGTTCGATGTTTAGTTGACTAAAAGAGAGGAGATGATAAATGATTTAATATAAACAGGATTTAAAATGTAAATTTAAGGTATTTAAGAAGGAGGAAATAAAATGAGAACAAATTTAAAAAATTCAATCGTTCTTGTAATTATTAGTGTAATCTTTTTTGCTTTTACTTTAATATTGATGGGAGGAACTGTTTGTGCTGAACCATTAAAAATTGGAATAAGCCAAATAGTGGAACATCCAGCATTGGATAATTGTCGGGATGGCTTTGTTGCTGGAATGGAAGAAGCAGGTTTTGTTACTGGTGAAGATGTCATTTACGATTTTCAAAATGCCCAGGGTGAATTTAGTAATGCCATTTCAATTGCTCAAAAATTCAAAGATGATCAGGTAGATATGATTGTAGCAATTTCTACTCCAATTGCCCAAGCTGCAGCACAAGTTACCAGTGAAATACCGATTATTATAGGGGCAATAACAGATCCTGTAGCAGCAAACATCGCTGAGAGCTGGGAAAGTTCCGGAAATAACATAACTGGTATGTCTGATGCAGCTCCAAATGAAGCACAGCTAAAATTAATACCAAGGTTTTTCCCTGATGCTACAAGAGTTGGTACTATCTACAATGCTGGGGAGGCGAACTCTGTAGTGCAGGTTGAATTATCTGGCGAAATATGTCAAGAACTTGGTTTGGAATTAGTAGAGGTAACTGCAAGTAATTCAAGTGAGGTGTTAATGGCAGCCCAATCATTGGTTGGAAGGGTAGATGTATTTTATATAGTGACAGACAATGTAGCCGTATCAGCTATAAGTTCTATTGTAAAGGTTTCTTTGGAAGAAAAAATCCCTATTATACTCGCGGATCCAACCAATATACCTGATGGAGGTTTTGCTTCTTTTGGAATAGATTATTTCACATTAGGTCAAAAAAGCGCTGAAAAGGCAGTTCAGATACTAGAGGGTAAATCACCTTCTGAAATACCCATTGGAAAATTGGATAAGCCGGAAGAATTAAAATTTGTTATTAATATGGACATAGCACAACAGCTAAATCTGGAAGTATCTGATGATCTTTTAAAAGAAGCAGATTCAATTTTTCTAGGTGGTATAAGCTGGGATAGAAGTGAATAAGTAACAAAATATCAGAGAGGGGAGTTAACAAAATATGACCTGGAGCTTAGTGTTTCATGCTTTAGAACAAGGACTTGTATTTGGTATTATGGCATTGGGAGTATATATAACTTTTCAAGTATTGGATTTTCCTGATTTATCAGTGGATGGCAGTTTCCCTCTGGGTGCGGCTATAACTGCTAAAATTATATTTTCGGGAGGCCATCCTATTGTGGCAATTTTATGGGCGATTATTGGCGGTATACTGGCAGGTGGCTTGACAGCTTTTTTCCATACCAGGTTAAGGTTTTCCAACCTGTTATCAGGAATATTAACAATGACTTTGCTTTACTCGCTAAATCTGAGAATTATGGGAAAATCAAATATTCCTCTCTTGGGTAAAATAACAATACTTGATAACATAAAATCAATATTTCCATTATTTTCTCTTGATCAGTTAACTCCTTTACTCTTTTTATTTGTGATTATCCTCGTTAAATTATTACTTGATTATTTTTTATCAACTGAAATAGGAATGGCAATTCGGGCAACCGGTGACAATGAACAGATGATTAGAAGCCTCGGAGTTGATACTAGGTTAACAAAAATAATTGGTTTGTGTCTCTCCAATGGGCTGGTTGCCCTTTCTGGCTCTTTTTTTGCCCAGTATTCTGGATTTGCCGATGTTGGAATGGGCATTGGAACAATAGTAGCCGGTTTGGCATCGGTGATTATTGGGCATAGTATAATCAAAAATGGAAGTATTGGTTGGATGACACTAAGCGTAATATTAGGTTCGATAATATATCGTGCAACTGTAATGGTTGCTTTAAGGTATGGCTATCGATTTGGTTTCCAGCCTGGAGATCTAAAATTGATTTCTGTAGTATTGGTGGTAATAGCATTAACTTTTCCCATGTTTAGAGGAAGAATAAGGGCTGTTGTAACCTCCAATGGCTCCAATGGAACAGAAAATAAATATAAAGAGGAGGTTAATTAAGTTATGCTACATTTAAAAAATATTCATAAATGCTTTGCCAGAGGCAGTTCACACGAAGTTATTGCTTTAAAAGGGATAAATTTGCATATTTCTGAGGGTGATTTTGTGACTGTAATTGGTAGCAATGGTGCGGGAAAATCAACTTTGTTAAATATAATTGCCGGTACAGCATTGCCTGATACAGGCATGGTAAAGATAGATAATCAGGATGTCAGTAAGAAAGCTGAACATTATCGGGCCAAATATATCGGTCGAGTTTTTCAGGATCCATTGATGGGAACTGCTCCCTCAATGACCATTGAAGAAAATCTGGTTCTTTCAATTAAGAGATTTGGACGTGGCCTACGTCCGGGCATTACTCAGCAAAGAAGGGATTTTTTCTGCAAAAAATTGGCACAGTTAAACCTGGGATTGGAAAATATGTTATCTAAAAAAGTAGCCTTGTTGTCTGGGGGGCAGAGGCAGGCCTTAACCATACTCATGGCTACGATGTTTAACCCAAAATTGCTTTTATTAGACGAACATACTGCTTCTCTTGACCCTGAAATTAGCAAAACAATTCAGGCAATTACCCAGGATATAGTAAAAGAAAAAAATCTTACTACAATTATGGTGACACATAATATGCAGGAAGCACTAAGGCTTGGCAATCGTACTATGATGATGGATCGTGGTAGGATAATTTTAGATATATCTGGCAGACAACGAGAAGGCGTTACCATAGATTATTTATTAAAACAATTTTCAAAGCTAAGGAAAGAAGAATACATTGAAGATGAATTAGTATTAGCCTGATAAATTTTTTAAATATATAAATAGAATAAAACATTCCACAAAATATGATATTTATAATATTATTGATTATAGTAAAAAATCTCCTGCTTTTACCAGGGGATTTTTTGTTTATGATAAAATAAAATATGTAACTGAAATATAAAAAAAGAGTGGGGAGAACAATGACTAAAAAGCTATTCCACAATGATTCTTATCAGAAAAAATTTAAGGCAAAAGTAATTGCAATAGAATATAGAAAAGGGAATACTGTTTTAACATTGGACCAGACATGTTTTTACCCGAATGCAGGAGGACAGCTTTGTGATAGAGGAAATATTGAAGGCTTTCCGGTTTTTAATGTCCAGGAAAGCAACGGTCAGATATATCATTATATAGAAGGAGAGATGCCTGTCAAAAAAGAGGATATTGTAACCGGAGAAATAGATTGGTGCTATAGATTTGATCACATGCAGCAGCATAGTGGTCAACATCTTTTATCGGCACTTCTAATTGATGTATGGCAAAAAGAGACGCTATCTTTTCATATGGGTGAAGAGATATGTACTCTTGATATACCATACATTTCTCTTGAAGAAAAAGAAGTAGAGAAAATAGAAGAAATGGCAAATGCTATAGTCTATCAGAACAAGCCGATTTATCAATATTATGCAGAAGATAAAAATGAGATATACCTAGAAT
>CAYOLB010000187.1:0-33860 GCA_964404675.1 uncultured Atribacterota bacterium
GGGCCTATAGCTCAGCAGGTTAGAGCGCATCCCTGATAAGGATGAGGTCTCTGGTTCGAGTCCAGATAGGCCCACCATCATACATAAATACACAAATGATTAAATGTTTTTATTTTAGTATTTTCATGTTAGAATAATATTGCTATTTATTGCTGAATTTTAATAGTAAACTTATTAGAAAAAAAATATAATCTGCTATAATTATAGATTAGTTTAAAAATAATGGAGAAATAATATGTTATCTAAATATATCTTATCAGCAATGAAAAAAGCCAGGTATGAAATACTAGAAGATGATAGTACCTATTATGGTTATATCCCCGGGTTTAAAGGTGTCTATGCAAATGCTGATACACTGGAAGACTGCAGGGAAGAGCTGGAGGAAGTATTGGAAGAATGGCTTTTTCTGAGGATATCCAGAAATCTTCCTATACCAGAAATCGATGGGATAAAATTAAAGATAAAGAAGATTGCTGTATAATTCCTGGTATAGGACCAATCAAGAGAAACAAACTGATAAGATATTTAAGGCAATTAGGTTTCTCTGGACCATATTCCGGTGGCAAGCATCAATTTATGGAAAAAGGTAACCACACTTTGAGATTGCCCAATCCCCATAAGCCAGATATTGGTACAGGGTTATTAACAAAGATCTTAGAACAGGCTGGGATAAAAAAATCAGATTGGATTAATTTGTAGCCCTTTTAATAGTTAATCATTTCTCTAATAAGAAAAGTTCTTGTTACAGACCAGTTCGGCCCACCATTACACAATTGGATAAATTAATAAGTTTGACAAATTTTATATATTTGCTATCATTATTATGTAAATTCCTCTAAGCTTTCGAGCTAGAGTACGAGGTTAGCTATGCTAACCTCTGTTTTTTTATATCTAATATGAGAACATCTATTTATATTGACGGATTCAATTTTTATTATCTAGCTGTAAAAGATACTCCATATAAATGACTAGATTTCAAATCCCTCTTCTTAAAATTACTTGGATCACAAAATGATATTTTGGCAATTAAGTACTATACAGCGATAGTATCAGGTATTCAAAATCCCCAACAACCAGTTAGACAGAAAATTTATATTAATGCTTTGGAAGCATATATTCCTGAATTTAGTGTACATTATGGAAGTTTTTTAACATCAAAAAAATGGATGCCTCTTGCGAACCCTATAAATAAAGCAAAATTTGCACAAGTTATAAAAACCGAAGAAAAAGGTTCAGATGTCAATCTTGCCGTACATTTATTAAATGATGCATGGAAAAACTTGTATGATTGCGCAGTTATTGTGTCAAATGACAGTGATTTGTATGAAGCAATCAGGATTGTAAAAATCGAATTGAAGAAGAAAATCGGATTAATAATCCTCCCAAGAGGAAATCCTTCAATAAGTCTACTTAATTGTGCTGATTTTAAGAAAAAGATTAGAAATAATTTATTAAAGAATTCACAACTTCCGGATCCTATTCCTGGGACAAAAATATCCAAGCCAATAGATTGGTAAGAATATAACCGTAACAATAATTGCATGGTTATTCAAAACTTGGACTCTAATTATCTAAAATGTCATAAAATTAATTTAAAAAAAATGTTATCCATAAGTGAAGAACAGCTTACTCTATATATGTCACTTTTTAAGGGAAGAAATGACATATATGCCAGAAGATGGAAAAACATGGAAAGACCGGATATACTCCAGCATATAGTTTTGATTGGAATGAATATTTAAGACACAAGGCCAGCGGCGGTAATTTTCATAATTTCAATAAGAAGAAAAAGATACCGCTTACCAGGGATGTCATTAAAAAACATTTGATCGGAGCTTATTTTATTTATTACGGGAGAAGAAAAGTCAAGTTTATATCAATACGAAAAAAGAAGACATTCATAGATATATAGCTAATGAGAATGCAATAATAATAAAACCTATTATTAAAGATGCACCAAAAAGAATAATAAATGAAACTAATATCCCAAGGATTGAAAAAATATTGGTAGATATATTTTTTGAAAGTAAGCTATTTAAAGCCTACCAAGGACAAGAGTTAATCAATATTTTTGAAAGAGTATTTGATGAGTATATAGTCAATCTTACTACACTTACCAGGTATGCTAGAAATAGAGGAATCAAGGGGAAAATAATAAAGTTCATTATAGATAATACTAAAATAGATAGTCGTTTTCTTAAATAATTAACATGATAACAGAAAAAAATTTTTCAAAAGAATGGATGATAAATATCTTGAGACAAGGGGTACAGCATGCGCCAAGATCTACTATACCGGAAACGAGAAGCTTAATATTGGAAAGGATGAGGCCGCCTTATATTTATTGGAATTCCTCTTAAGACCTGTTGATTACGACAATATGAAAGGTAAAAAGGATTTTGACAATTTCCTTGATGACATTTCTTTTATATTCACAATATACGGATATCCTATATATGACCTGTTAGGCACAGACAGGGAACTTGATGATTTTGGATTTGATACGGATAATATAGAAGATAACTACCTCTGGAGATATTGTCAGACAAACTTTATCAATAAGTTCACGGAAGAAGAAGCAAGCTTTATTGATTCCCTGAAAGACTCTATAGCAGGTTTTTTTAAAATAAGAGATGTCCATTCCGATAAGAACGATTTACCCGCCTATTCTGTAATAGAAATGGAAGATATTTTTAATGGTAAAAGATATAAGGTAATGGATAAATCAATGAGTGGAGGGGTGGTAAAGCATGATATCATTTCTGGGATCATTGTACCTTTTAGTAATGATATTTATGTCTTAGAAAGCTGTCCTCCTTTGGCATACCCTCCCAGGGACAGGGAAATATTGATAGAGATAATAAAAGAGTATTCAAAAATCTACAGGAAAAAATACGGACAATATATCAATGATAAAAAAGATTACGCTGTCCTATTCAAATTCTTTCCCGTTATTATATTCTTGGTCTCACTGGACTATTTCAATTACAGGGTGACGATGCCTATGCCAAATATGGTAAATTATGACAAAGAGAAAATAATACTTTCAGAGATTTCCTATAAACTTAAGGACAGAGAGCTTGTTAAAGATAAGTTGTTAAATATAAAGGGGATCAGGTTATCCCGAGAGACCAAAAAGGAGATCATACTCGATTGGCTAAATGAGAGAAACACCATACTTGGAACTATAATCTTAAAGAATAAAAGAATGGTCTTCCAGACAAATTCCCTTGAAAGGCTCAAAAAATGGAAGAATAAAATAAATAATGTTCCTGTTGAATTTATAAAGACAGACTACGCGTATCTTGATGATATTCAGGCCAGAGACAAAAAGGGAAACAAAAAAATAGAAGATGATAAAAAACATAAATTAAATATCCCGGAAGAGGAATTTAAGAAGATAGCATTAAACTAGTTGGAAAAATATTATGATGACTGGGTGAAAACAAAAATCCCGACACTTGGTAATATTACTCCCGAGCAGGCTATAATGACAAAAAGCGGAAGGGATAAAGTAAAAGCCCTTATAGATGATTTTGAAAATTTTCATCTTCATATTAAAAAAAATTCAGGTTCCGGAAACGGCTTTCGTTATTATAATCAGGAATAGATTTTCCACAGCAAATGACTCATATATTTCCCAGATCCTTCTTCTCAATTTCTTTTGCTTTTTTTAAACCGGATTCTGTCAGGTATACTGATTTCGCCCTTTTATTTCCAGATATGAGGTCCCTTTCAGTAAATTTTATAATTTCAACAAACGTTGAAACAGTGAGATAAAATGAAACTATGATTAATGAATAAGACTTGCAACAAAATGATAACCAGACTTAAGCAATAAAATGTTTGCTATTGTTGTAATATTTTACTACAATTGTTGTAGGTGATTACAACAATGGCTAATTTTTTAAAAATTACAGGATCAAGACTTAGAAATAAGATACTTCTTCATTTCTATACTGATCCAAGTAATGAATTATATTTAAGGGAAATGTCTGCGATACTGGATGAAGATCCTGGTAATCTTTCAAAAGAAATGTCTAAACTTGAAAAAGAAGGGATCTTTTTATCAATGTCAAGGGGAAAGCAGAAATATTTTTCCCTAAATAAAGGTTACCCGCTATACGAGGAGCTAAAGTCAATAATCTTTAAGACAATCGGGATCCAGGGAAGTATTCAAAAAATAATCAATGAAACAGATGGAATAGTCACAGCTTTCATATATGGTTCTTTTGCATCCGGAGGAGAGACTTCTGTTTCAGATGTAGATTTATGTCTAATAATCAAGAACAAGATCTTTGATGAGGATAAGTTTATTTCAAAGATAAACGACCTGGAAAAGAGTATCTCTAGGGAGGTAAATTACATATATTATTCTGAGGAAGAGTGGAAAGATAAAACAGACCAAAAGGATAGTTTTATTGAAACCATAAAAAAGGGGCAGAAGATAATACTGAAAGGAGATGATCTTGGATTATAGGGACCTGATTGCTGAAGGAAAACTTAAGAAAGAAAAAGCCATCGGTATAGATCAGGTCAAAAGATTTATAAAAAGAGCAAGAAAAGATCTGGAGACAGCAAAATCCATAGAAGACGATGATGGTGCTGTCCTTGCTCTTGTCTATGATAGCATGTTTCATGCGGCAAATGCATTGATACGCTATCAGGGTTATAGGCCTGGTATAAAATTCCAGCATGTTGGGATATTAGAAGCCGTAAAAAGAACAATAGGAGAAGATTTTGAAGAACTGATTCTAAAGTATAATAAACTCAGGATCAAAAGGAATAAATTCGAATATCAGGCGATATATAATATCTCAAAAACACAGCTAAAAAATAATATCAAGGATGCTGAAAAATTTGTTAATATAATTGAGAAATATTTAAGAGATAAAGACCCACAGCTAAGTTTGGATTTGTAATAATCGGGATTTCAGTATTCCTATAGAAAGAATTATTGATGTTGTCCATAAGCGAAAAGCAGCTTACTCAATATATGTCACTGTTTAAGGGAAGAACTGACATATATGCCAGAAGATGGGAAAAACGTGGAAAGACTGGATATGCTCCTTCGTATAGTTTTGATTGGAATGAATATTTTAGACATAAGGCAAGCGGCGGTAATTTTTATAATTTCAATAAAAAGGAAAAGTTACCGCTTACCAGGGATGTTATTAAAAAACATTTGATAGGAGCTTATTTTATTGGTATTTATCCTTTACTTGAAGATAATACATCCTACTTTATTGCCATAGATTTTGATGGTAAAGAATGGAAGAAGGATGTAAAAAGATTTATAAGTGAATGCAAAAAATTAAAAATTCCTGCATATATTGAAAGGTCATTATCCGGTAAAGGCGCGCATGTATGGATATTTTTTAAAGATAAATATCCTGCTGCAAAAAGCCGGAGAATTTTTTTAGAAATAGTAAGAAAAGCTCTGAATCTTTCTGGCTTTGATAAAGAAGTAAGTTTTGACAGAATTTTTCCCAATCAGGACTATCATTCAGGAAAAGGATTAGGCAATCTCATAGCCCTGCCTTTAAACGGCAGGTCCCTAAAAGAAAATAATATGGTCTTTCTGGATCCTGATAGTTTGGATCCTGTTTCAGACCAATGGGGTTTTCTATATAACATAAAAAGGATTTCCAAGAATAAATTAGATACTTTGTATTCGCAAATAATAAACAATCAATTATCAGACAATATCAATATATCTGAAAATAAAGTAATTTTTAAGGCCGGTAAATTACTTGTAACAGTAAAAAATCAAATAATACTGAATAAGACACAGATCACTAAAGACCTGGCAAATTTCTTAAAGAAAAATCTTATTTTTATAAATAGTGAATATATTATAAAGCAGAAAATAGGCAGAAGTGTCTATAATGTACAAAAATATTTTAACCTTATTAAAGAATCCAGAGACTCTGTAATGCTTCCAAGAGGATTCTTATCCCAGTTGTTAGATTTCTGTTCTGAGAAAAAAATCGACTTTGAGGTTCTTGATAAAAGAAAAAAACTTGACCGGGTTCTATTCAATTCCAGGATCCAGCTTAAAGGTGAACAAAAGAAAGTTATCGACATATGTGAGGACAGGCAGGAAGGAGTAATAGTTGCTCCTCCCGGTTTTGGAAAGACCATTATAGGAATAGAACTGATAGCCATAAAATGCCAGCCTGCCCTTATAATTGTGCACAGAAAACAGATTTTTGAGCAGTGGGTTGATAGGATCCAGGATTTTTTGGGATTGATTAAAAAAGATATAGGACAGGTCTCTGCAAGCAAGAAAAAGGTTTCTAAATTTATCACAGTAGCCATGATCCAGAGTCTGGCAAAATTCCCCGGACTTAAAGATCTAAGTGAGTCATTCGGTATCATAATTATTGATGAATGCCATCATATCCCAGCCAAAAGCTTCAGGAAGGTAATAACAAATTTCAATCCATATTATATATTCGGGCTTACTGCTACACCTAAAAGAAAATATAACGATGAAAAAATGATATTTCTCTACATAGGAGATATAATCTGTAATGCCGGTGATATTAACAGGGATGCTCCAAAAATATTTGAAGAAGAAATCGTACTCAATATAAGGGATACTAATCTGTATTTTCCTTATGATAATAAAACTGATGATTTCCAGATACTATCAAGAGTAATAATTTTCGATTCAGACAGAAACAGGCTGATAACTGAAGATATAAAAAAAGAACTGGGTCCAGGTATAAAAATACTGGTCCTTACCGAAAGAAAAGACCATGTGGAGGTACTAAATATTTACTTAAAATCATTATGTGAGGTTATAACTATTACCGGCGATGATTCCAGATCGTTAAGAGAAATAAAGATGAAGCAGATAGAAGCCGGTAATTTCCAGGTTCTAATAACTACGGGGCAGCTGCTGGGGGAAGGTTTGGATATAGAGGATCTAAACAGCATATTTTTAGTTTATCCATTTTCCTTTGAAGGGAAATTGATTCAGTATATTGGAAGAATACTAAGGGCCAGGGGCAGAAAGTCTATCTATGACTACAATGATAAGAATGTTGATTTTCTTTTAAAGCTATACAAGAAGAGGGAGCGATACTACCGAAAAGCGAAAATATTATAGATTGCTTTAATTTTATTAAATGCATTATTTTAATTCCACCTTTATCATAAAAATTCTTATTACAGACATGTTCGGCCCACCATTTTAATACTTATCTAAAAACAAATTTTTATAAATAAATTAATATCTTATATTTTTATTCTAAAAAATTCGTATATTATTATATAATTATTTAAAGCGGTTAAGCTTGAAAAAATACTATTAAAAAATTTTAAGAGCTAAACTAATACCCATAAATTATATTAAATTTAATATATTCTTATGCTACTTTAAAATCTTTTGTGTTAGAATTGGAAAAATTATAAATTTAACAAAAAGAGATTTTAAAAAATTATTAATGTAAAAGTTGGAAAGCAAAACTTTAAAAAATAAAAGCGGTTTTCGCATCGAGTATTTTCTGATGCTGATTACTTCATTCTTTTGGGCTATAGGCCATCCACTGGGAAGAATTATTTTACAGAGCGTTCACCCTTTTCAACTTGGTACAATAACTCTTAGTGCGGGGTTTATTGTACTACTAATTTTTTTAATTTTCTCAGGAAAGATATCCCAGATAACTAAGCTTTCAGGACGGGTTATAATATCGTCTATGGGTCTTGGAATATTAGGGTTTTTCCTTTATCAGATTCTTACTTTTAGTGCACTCGTCCGAATTCCTGCTTCCATAAATGCTGTACTGGTATCCAACAATGTTATATTTATTGCTTTGCTTTCGGCTCTACTTCTCAAAGAGCATATTGGAACAGCAAGAATTCTTGGTATAATTCTTTCTCTGATCGGAGTAGTACTTGTTACATTTAATAAGGGTTTCTCCCTTGGGGGCGAGACAACAGGAATAGATTTAAACGGATGTATGTTTTCACTGATGGCCGCTCTTGCATTTGCGCTTTACTCTGTAATAGGAAAAAAGATCCTTACCTCAAATGATCCTTTAATAATATCCCTGCTTGCATTGTTTTCAGGAGCAATTTTGCTAACCATCCTAACAGCTGCTACAGTAGGCTTCTCAGATATAGCCCTCGCGGGTTTGCCTAACTTTCTGCTAATGATTTTTCTCGGTCTTACCATGATCGGGATTTCTTATCCCCTCTGGTTTACCTGTTTAAAGAGACTCCCGGCATCGCACATTTCGGTTTATATATATCTTACACCTGTTTTTGCTGTTATTCTCTCCTTCATTATCCTGCAGGAAAGATTCTCATGGTTATTCTGGGTAGGTGGTGTATTAATCATAGGCGGGATAATAATTATCAATAAATTTGCATCAGGTAAATCTGATAGACGGGGATAAGATATAATATTATTTTACAAAAATGTTGCCCTCTTTAATTATAACTATAATTTCTGAAGACAATACCGGGCTAAAAGAATATATAAAATACGTAACTGGTAGCTTATCTGTAAATTGCCAGAATGTTCTCCGTCGGGGTATCATTTGTAATATAATGAGAGGGTCCCAGTATAATACCTCCTTCTCCATCAAACATATCTTTTGCTTCCTTTACTTTTTCCCTGACCTGCGATGGACCGGCTTTGGGTAAAAACCCCTGAATGTCCAGACCGCCATGGAAGCAAATATCTTTGCCAAAATTTTTTTTCAATTTAGAAAGCTCCATATCCCTGGCAGAAGTCTGAACAGGGTCCAATAAATCAGCTCCCATCTCTATGATATCAGGAAGCACAGGGTTACAATTTCCACAGATGTGAAAGCAAACTAAAAGCCCGTGACTTTTTGCCACCTCAATCAGTTTTTCATCCCAGGGTTTATAATATTTACGCCAGAGGTCAGGCGACAGCATCAGGTCATCCTGAGCAGCAAAATCATCCCATATGCCATAGAGGTCTATTTTATCACCTATGCTGGCAAGATTTTTCTTACAGAACTCAAGCATGAATTCCCCAATATTATCAATAAGTATTTGAGCATATTTCTGATTTAAAACTAAATCCATAAGCATATTATCCATCCCTCTCATGAATATAGATGTCATAAATATACTATTGAGACAGCTAGTATTTAAAAAATACTTATCTGAAGGCTTTAAATCAGATACCTTTATTTCCTGTTGCTCGTCCTCACTATTATATACTACTTGCTCTGAATTATTTTTATATATACTAAAATCAAACCATTCCAGTTTGGGATATGGGTAGTTTCTAACATCATCCAGCCCGTCTTTTCCAGCAAGTGGCGGATTTTTAGAAAAAACTACATCTCTATTCCCCCCAGCATATATTTCTGTAGGTTTAATACCCCATATATTGAATCTGTTAATTTCAAAAAGTGTTTTAAAATCAGGTCCTGCATATTTAGGAAAATAGGTGGTAAAACCACCCAGTGTTTCTCCATCCGAGTAGTTATCGGCACCAAGAAGTTGAAAAAGTTCTTCCCAGCTAGCTTCTACATCTTTTAGGCCAAAATAATCCACCAGCCTTTTGTTTACAGGAGGCTCTCCTCTGTACATCATCGGAACTCTCACCGGTTTATGTTTTATAGCATCCCATATGAGTTTTTTATTTTCTTCCATTATTTTGGTCCCTCTTTTATTGGTGCTGCGGTATCCTCATCTGCAGTAAACAGAACATTCTTTTTAGGATCTATGTGCAACTGCAGGAGTGTAGCCGGGATATTCAGCGTGGGAGGATGCATGCATGCGATCCTGAAGGAAGCTAATTGCCAGTGAAGGTCCCCGCCATCACAATAAATTTCAATCCTTTTAGCCTCAATTATTGGCTTCATTCCAATGGTTACTGCCTTAGGTGGAAGTCCATAACAGTTTCCGCCTATTCCACAAATAGAATTTACAACAAAGGTATCGGAGTTTAGCTCAATTACTCTTGTTTTTGAATTCAGAAATTTTTCAATGCTCATTCTCCTGTAATATGTATCAAATGGTTCATTAAATGCAATGTGCCCGTGATATCCAAGACCACCATAACAGACATCTATGCCACCCAGCTCATAAATTTTGTCCATATTGTAATCAAGATTAGCAGGATCCGGCCATATTATATTTTCATCATTTAGTCCAAGTTTTTTATCCAGGCCATCAAAAAAATTTAATTTCATATAACCCCTAAAACTCATTGGGTGATTTTCTGGTATCAGCCTTCCTTCCCAGTCTAGATATTCATCCATAAAAAATATCCATAACCTACCAAGGTCCACTTTTTCATTATTAAGTATATTTACCAGTATACTGTACTGAGGTGTGGGGCCCACTGGAAGTATTATTTTAGTATCCTTATTTTTTTTATTATTAGAAATAATAATATCTGCTATAGAACGAGCCATATTCTCATATACGGATTGCTGATCTTTTACTATTCTTACACCAATATTAGCAAACCTTTCAATCTCACTTGCAGGCACAGACATAATACTTTCAAAATCCTTGTCACTAACTGTCTGATTTGTTAGTACACCTCTAAAACCACTCATAATTTTTCTCCTTACAGTTAACTATAATTTTATGGTTTCTTATTTTTTGCTGAACTAACTTGCACTAAAGCAAACCCCGGGGGAAAGCCCTCCCATCTGCGAAGGCTGCTTTTTCTGCAATTTTTAACTTTCAGCAGACTTTCTGTACTTCTCTTTCACTCATACCCGTGACTTTTTAAGAAGTTATATGATTTAGCTACCGCGTTATTTACTTCCTCCAGGCTGTGCTTTTTCCCGTCGAACTCAATTTCAACATCAATAGGACCGTTGTAATCTTTTATCTTTTTAAATATAGTATCGAAATCAAGTATGCCGTCTCCCGGTGCAGGAAAGTCCCAATCGCCTTTCTTACCACTTCCATGATCTTTTAGGTGCAGATAGCCCATATGTGGAAGTGCTGCCTCTATATCTTCTTCTGGTCTAACTCCTCCGTAGAAGATAACATTGGATGTATCATAGTTTAGTTTTACATTTGGACGTGAGATTTTTTTGATTATCTCTGCTCCCTTTGGTCCAGTGTTACACCATCCTCCGTGCATCTCAATGCATATGGTCACTTTTCTATCATTTGCGTAATCGGCCAGCTCAGAAATATCAGAGTAGAATTTATCCTCGGCTTTGCTATCCTCGACCTCTCCTGCATCAGTTACTAGATAACTTACTCCTGCACTGGATGTAAAATCAATTACTTTTTTAAGATTGTTAACAGTATCCGGCTTTCCCATACGTGTATGCCCTGATATAGCTATAATGGTTAACCCATAGCTTTGAACTTTATCCAGCACTTTCTGGTAATCATCTTCTTTCATTTCTTCAGGGCGGGGTATTATATGCTCAAAATACTCCGGGCATGTTGCCAGATCAACATATTTAAATCCTGCATCTGCTATGCCTCTCAAAGCCTGATCTGCATCATAGTGAGCGTAAGTTGAAGTAGCCACTGCTATCTTATTATTCATTCTATATCCTTTCTTTTATTTTTTTAATTAAGGGAGCACCCTTTTAGTTAATCCCTGGGGATACGTTTTCTGCTGAGCAAAAGCTTCTGCATAAGGAACTGCTGCCTGAAAACCTCTAAATCTGGCTACCGCTTTTATAAATTCAGGAGCGTCACAATCATGCATGGCTTTTAGCCAGCCAAGCTGCGACTTCATTTTCAGCATCATTTCTATTTTAGTATCTATAGTATCTGTAATATTTACATACTCCTGTGGTTCAAAATTAATTCCAGCAAGATTATCCATATAATAAAGGTATGGTAGCTTGGTTGATTTTTTGTAATCTGATTTCCATAACTTTAGATTAGCCAGGTAAGTTGCTTCAAAAACAAGCCTGCTTGTATTTATATGGTCAGAATGATAATCATTTGGAGAGTGGGTTATTATAAGGTCGGGATCAGCCTGTCTTATAACATCTATAATCTTTCTTCTTGCATCCATATCCACTACTACCTCCCCGTCTGATAATCCACCCCATATAGAGGTTGCACCTATAACCTTTGCAGACTGAATAGCTTCCTCTCTTCGAATTTTAGCGATCTCCTCAGATGTATGCTCCAGGCTTCCCTTATTACCATCGCATAGATGGCACATAAAAACTTCATGTCCTTCTCTGACATAAAGTGCAAGGGTTCCGGCGCATAAAATTTCAATGTCATCCGGATGTGCACCTATTGCCAGTACATTCATTTTAATCATCTCCTATCTTGATTTAATACCCCAAATAAAATTGAGGTGATTATAATATTTACATTACTGATATGATTATTTATTTAATTTCCTATATTATTATATGAATCTATAGTTCAAATATCAAATTAAATCCTCCTCATCTTTCCTATAGTAGATGTCACATTAGCCAGAATAATTATAGTCCTTAAATATGATGATACGAGGCCAACACCAGACCCGTAAGTCCGGCAATCAACCTGTTTAAAGCATATATAGATATCTGGCGTACATCAACATTTATTCCCGATAGATATGCAGTGTAAACATTTTACCTGCAGCATTTAATCTCCTGTTATATTTAGTATATTTTCTTAATAAGTAAGCAAAAGTAAATATTGCTAAAGGAAGAAAAATGGATGATGGAAAATGAAATGTATTTTCAAGATATAATTTTTAATTGACAAAAGCAATTCGGGAAATTGACAAAATCATATATAATGGTTATATTATCGCAACTTAAATATTATTAATATTATTAAAATAAAATCAATGAAAATAGCAATAATAGGATACGGAGATAGAATTTCGAGTTTTCTTGACACTGTTTTTAAGTGTAGTGATGAGCTTAGACAGAAGATTAAAATAGTAGCAATAACTGAAATTGATATTGACAAAACCAAAAGGTTTCTAAAGAAAAAAGCTATAAAAACAGAAAATATCAGTTTTTATACAGATGCCAATGAAATGTTGGAAAAAGAGAATATGGATGGTGTATTGATTGGGACCAGGTGTTCACTGCATGCTAAAATGGCCTTAAAAGTACTAGAAAAAAATATAGCACTTTTTCTTGAAAAACCTGTTGCAACTAATATTAAAGATTTAATAACTCTTAAAAACAAGGCTGCCAAATCAAAAAGCGAAGTGGTTGTTTCATTCCCTTTAAGAGTTACACCAATTGTAAAACTGGTAAAGGAAATTGTCGAATCCGGCAAGATAGGAAAAGTTGAGCACTTGCAAGCAATAAATAATGTTCCATATGGCGGTGTTTACTACCATAATTGGTACAGAGATGAAAATGAAACAGGAGGGCTTTTTTTACAAAAGGCAACTCACGACCTTGATTACATAAATTACTTGCTTGATTTAAAACCTGTAATTATTTCTGCTATGAAATCAAAGCAAATTTTTAAAGGAGATAAACCTGCAGGATTATTATGTAAAAATTGTGATGAATATGAAACATGCCCCGAGAGCCCATTTGTTTTGAAATATATTAAGAATGAAACTGTCTGGGGAGATATGTGTTGTTTTGCTAAAGATACTGGTAATCAAGATTCCGGCAGCATATTGGTAAAATATGAAAAGGGAATGCATGTTTCTTATTCACAGAATTTCTTTGCCAGGAAATACGCAGCAGCAAGAGGAGCAAGACTGCTGGGGTATAAAGGTACTATTGAATTTGATTTTTATAAAGATGAGGTAAAAGTTTTTATGCATGATACTTCAAGAGTCGAAACCTATAAGACAGAATTTGCAGAAATATTTCACTGGGGAGGCGATGAAGAATTAGCTTATAATTTCATAAAAGTAATGCAAGGCGAAGAAAAATCAATCGCTCCTATTGATGCAGGGTTAATTAGTGCATTGATGTGCTTAAAAGCAAAAATATCCGCTGATACAAATACTTTTCAGAGCATTTCCTGGGATAATTGTTAGGAAATAGAATAAAGACGTTTCAAATTTAAAAAAATAATTATATAAAAAGTAAATTATTAAAATATTATAAGAAATGTCTGTGAATCGAATATCTCAATTTAAAAAACTTCAAAATTTTATAACTTAAATAATTAAGACTAATCTTTTTTAAAAAAGTTCTGACATATAGAATCCAGTTTGAGGTTTTAACCCAAGTTTCGGAAAAAAATTAAAATCACCTGAAATTAACCAAATTTTAGCACATATTCCCTCATTATAGTAGAATTTTTCCAGATAGGGTCTCAATGTAGTGACCTGGTTAAGCCTGTAGATGCTATTGAGAAATAATTGTTTATTTGCTAATCTAATATTGTATGTTTATGCAGTTTTAAAGGTTGTAGTGACCAAAAAAGGGTCCCAAAATTCCACACAATGGTGTTTTATAGTTTCAAATCGAAAGTTGGGTTAACAAAGATATAACGATTTAAATTATAATTTTGCATAAAAAATTTTTAAGGAGCAAAGAATGAAAAATTTTATATTTCAAGCGCCAACTAAGATAATTTTTGGTAAGGAAGGAGAAGATTCAGCAGGAAAAGAAGTCAAAAAATTTGGTAGAAAAGTACTTCTACATTATGGTCAGGAGAGCATTAAAAAGTATGGTATTTACGATAGAGTAATGGGTTCACTGAGAAAAGAGGGTCTGGAGATCATGGAACTTGGGGGAGTACAGCCCAATCCAAGGTTAAGTCTTGTGCGGGAAGGTATAACATTATGCAGGGAAAATAAAGTTGATTTTATCTTAGCTGTAGGGGGAGGAAGTACTATAGATTCTGCAAAAGCAATAGGGATTGGGGCGCCCTATAAGGGAGATGTATGGGATTTCTATAGTGGAAAAGCTAAAGTAAAAGAAATGATTCCTTTAGGAGTAGTGCTTACTATTTCTGCTGCTGGAAGTGAGGTAAGTGGAGATTCTGTTATTACTAATGAAGAAGGCTGGTATAAAAAAGGTACAGGTGCCGAAGTTATGCGCCCAAAATTTTCTATTTTAAATCCTGAACTAACTTTTACTCTTGATAAAAAACAGACAGCAATAGGTGTTACAGATATTATGGCCCATATTTTTGAAAGATACTTTACCCAGGTAAAAAATGTTGAACTTACGGATAGGCTTGCTGAGGCTGCTTTAAAAACAGTTATAAATAATGTAAGAATAAGTCTGGAGAAGCCACAGGACTATAATAGCCGTGCCGAGATAATGTGGTCTGGAAGTATTGCCCATAATAATCTTCTTGTTACAGGTAGAACAGATGATTGGGCATCTCATATGATAGAGCACGAACTTTCAGCTATTTATGACATTCCTCATGGGCAGGGTCTGGCAATTATCTTTCCTGCCTGGATGAAATATGTATATAAATCAAATATAGAGAGATTTGCCCAATTTGCTTCAAGGGTTTGGAATGTAGATATTTATTTTGATGATTTAGAAAAAGCAGCCCTTGAAGGAATTAAGAATTTAGAAGATTTTTATAAAGAAATTGGGTTGCCAACAAGACTTAAAGAGATAGATATTCCAAATAATAGGTTTGAAGAAATGGCAGCAAAATGTGTAGAAAGTGGTCCTATTGGTAATTTTATGAAACTTGGATACCAGGATGTTTTAAATATATATAAACTAGCTTCATAAAATTATTTCAGTATATATCATTCAATCTATATACTTCTACTATAAGACTGCGATAGATAATAGGGCATTATGAGCTTATATCATATAAATCTTAGTAATAATCATATGATATTTAAAATTTACCTATGATGATGCAGGAATTTCTCTTCTGGAACCAGACGAAATTTTTACAGTATAATGATAGTGTTCAAAATTACAATCATTAGTATTGTTTACCTACCAATGGCTGAACGTCCAGAGGCAGCTTATTAAAAATCTCTACATTAGTCCCAAATTTACCTAAAGTTTTCTCGGCCACTATATAATCCAATCCAGGAATGACAATATCATTCCAATTGTTACCTATACCTCTTACTGCTACGTCCAGCATTGTAACTATTCGATTTCCTAAAGGTTTATTTGAGTTTAGAGTAATCGCACCAAAGAATTCCTGGCATTCTGTGTAACCCGCGTTGTGAGTTCCAGTATATGGTTTTTGTTTGATCAGGTTTATTTTTTTCCCAATCATTTTCTCAACTTCTGGCTCCCTGGATTTAAAATATTCTACCAGTGCTTCTTCCTGTAGTCGAGCAGGCAAATTTTCTTTAGCAACTTTTATATAAGCATCCAGCCCTACTTTAAAAGCTTCCTGAATAAATCTAAACCAGTAAATCTGCGCTTTAGTTATCGACTTTTTATTTTTAGTACAAACTACACTTACTCTTTCACAGGCTGTGAGCCCATCTCTTTTAGGAGATACACCTAAATGTACAATATCCCCCTCGTCAATCATCCTGTTCAGCGCCTTTCCTATAAGAGTCCTGTTTGCTTCATTAGCAGTAACCATGATATCAAATCCCATTTCTTCTGAACCAAGTTCCTGCCCTATAAGATACCCCCAGGCGGATACCTGCGTCTCTAACATCCCCGGTCTAAGAATTGCAAGCATTCCCCTTAGCATCTCATCGCTTATCAAAGCAGCATCTCTAATAAGCTCCATCTCATTTTCCGATTTTTCATATTTTATTTGATAATATAAATCCTGAGCATCTATAATACTGCCATCTGGACCAAGATACTTTTTTATATACCCATAAATTTCTACTGGGAAAATTGCTTTTGGTGTCAATAGCCCCACAACCTCAGGTTTACCATCTGCTGCTTCTTCTATTACATCCTCAACTTTTTCTGCGTCAATGGGGTAGTCCTCATCTGCAAGCTTCAGCATTTCTACTTTATGAACCTTAGCACCAGACCGGCCTGATAGCTGCTCTGATACATAGCCTCCTTCCAGACCAGCCAGAATATGAAATCCTCCCTTTCCAATAACACCTGCTACAGGCTCAATAGTAATATTGGTATTGCCACCAAGGTAAGGTACATCCCCATTATAATGCTCATCTGAATAAACGAAAGCTGCATCAATTCCTCTTTTATTCAAAGCTTCTATAACTTTTCGCTGTCTTTCCTTAAATTCTTTTTCCTGAATTCTTTTCCCTTTATCTATCCTGGAAGCATTTGATAACAGTTTAGAAATAACTATTGCATCTTTTGACCATTGATAATAATTATTATCCATTTAAAGACTATGTTCTCTATATTTTTTATTATTTTATTTTTCTTTTAAAAATCCTATAGCTTTACCGCTCTTTTATTTTTTGCTGAATCAACTGCCGCTAAAGCAATCTTAAGTGATAACTTCCCATCTTCGAAGGTTGCGTTTTCAACAGGCTTATTGTTTTGCACACAATCGATAAAATATCTGCACTCTAAAAGATAGGCATCTGTTTTATCTACTTCCAGCTCTTCTACAGAACCATCCTGCCTGTAAATTGTTACATTAGCTGCTCTGGATCTTTCCTCTATATTTTTACCTGCTCTAAAAACCCACTCAATAGTTCCTTCTGTGCATAATATTCTAAAAATCATGGTAAAGGGGAAAGCTCCTTTAAATGCCCAGCCTCCTTCAGCCAGAGCTGCGACACCGCTTTCAAACTCAATATTCGTGGCTATGTGTACCATGCCACCATGCTTTATTATCCGGGGATTGTAAACTCCCTGAGCCATTACCAGCTTTGGTTTTCCAAAGACCCATGCAAGGTAATCTAAGTCATGTATATGAAGATCAACTGCAGCTCCACCACTGTATTTCTCTTCAAACCCCCAATTATCCTGGTGCCAGTCGGGAATTGTTGCCAATCTTTCACAATAACCATGAAGTGGCTCCCCAAGCTCCCCGCTTTCTATAACCTCTTTTGTCTTAACATATTCGGGCCAGAATCTTAACACATGTCCGACCATGCCCTTTACCCTGTTTTTTTCTATCGATTCTATCATCTGGTCAGCTTCATCTAAAGATAGTGCAATTGGTTTTTCACAAAATACATTTTTACCTGCTTCAGCTGCTCTTTTTGTTAGATCAGCATGCTGAAAAGTAGGAACACATATATCCACAGTATCTATGTTTTCTTTCTTAAGACATTCATCTATATCCCTGTAGTACATGGCGCCATGCTCCCTTGCAAGCTCCTCGCCTTTTTCTTTTACTTTATCTACAACAGCAACTATATTGGCATCTTCTATTTGTTTATAGGAGTTTGCATGTATCTTTCCTATAAAACCAGCACCTATGATTGCAATATTTACCATTATTTATCCCACCCCTCTAAAATATTATATTGATATTTTTTAATAAATTATAACGAACATCAACTGACACATATACTTTTTATTGAATTAGTTTCTGCTGAATAATTATAAAGAATAGTAATATAATTTTTTAAAGAATCTTATAGAAGCTGAATTATTCAGCAAGAACGAATTAAGATACTACTTTCAATAACTCAATATTTTGTTAAAAGCAGAAGATGTCTTCTTAATAACAGACTTTTCTGCAGGCATAATTTCTGAAACTAAAGAGTCGTCATACCCTATTTCCCTTAAAGCCTTCATTACTTCCTTAAAATTAACATCACCCTCAAGCAGATTGCAGAATCCATCCAGCGTTCCGATCTCACGTTTAAAGTCTTTGATATGGATCCCCATTATTCTTTTACCAAGTATTCTTATCCACTGCTCAGGATATCCATATAAAATAACGTTGCCGACATCAAAATATGAACCTATATATTCTGAATTAAAACTATCTATTAAATCCCTTAGCTCCAGCGGAGAAAGCAAAAATTTACTCCAGACATTTTCTAAACATATTTTTATTTTTTCAATTTCTGCATCTTTTTTTAAATCATCCAGAACTTCATAAGTTCTTTCATAAACTTTATCATAGGAAATAATTTCTTTTTCAGGATATGCTATATTTTCTACAATTCCAGGAATAACCAAAATTTTATCTACCTTTAACCATGATGCCACTTCGATCATTTTTTTTATTATCTCTTTTGCTTTATTTCTTTCATCTATATTATTTGATGCCATGTTATATTTCCAAAGCTCAGCACTTGCCAATGAAGATACCCTGGTATTTATTTTTTCCGAATAGTCCAGAATTTCCTGTATTTCCTGCTTTTCTGTTTTCATATTTAAAAAATCTCCGTCACCTAAAGCAAGCTCAACAGCATCAAATCCATACTCTTTTGCAGATTTTAAGGCATCATTTGGCGGTAATTTATTCTCCCACCCACCCTCGAGTGACCAATATGATGTTGCTTTTAGCATATCACGTACTCCTCTTTCTATTTTAAATAAAATATATTATTTGTATTGCTTATAAAATTTTGTAATTTGCTCTAATTAGGTAGCCAATAATTTTCTTCTTAATTGTAACTGCTCTATAGCCTGTATAGTTGATTGGCAATTAAATGAACATGGATTATATTGTTGAGTAATTTTACAATATTACTCCGGTAATTACAAATTTTGAATCTCGCTGATAGCGTAAAATCTTAGGCAACAGGCCCGGGACTTGACGGTATAGCTTACATTAAAAGCTTGACGTTATCACGCTTAATCTGATAAAAAGAGGGGTTTATTTTTATAGAATACCTCTTATAATATAATAATAATTATAATCATTCCCAGCAATTATTAAAAATTAGTTAAAAGGAGGAAAAATGATAAATATTGGTTTAATCGGGGCCGGATATATAGGTGGCGTACATAGCGAGGCAATCAAGAAAATCAATAACGCAAAGATTACAGCAGTCACAGATATAATTGAAGAAAGAGGCAGGAAACTTGCAAATAGTCTAAATGCAAGATATTTTAAAAATACTGAAGACATGTTAGCCGGAGACGATATTAACGCAGTTTTTATATGTACACCTGACTATACACATGTTGATATATTTAAAAAGGCAGCAAATGCAAAAAAAGATATTTTTTGCGAAAAACCTCTCGCCCTGTCCGTTAAAGAAGTTGATCAGATGATGGAATCCATTAAGAAAAACAAAATTAGAGTAATGGTTGGACATGTATTAAGATTCTGGCCCGAATATGTAAAAGCTAAAGAAATAGTTGATAGTGGAATAATCGGTAAACCTTTAAGTGTATTTTGCGAAAGGTTAGTTGCCTTTCCAAAATGGACAGAATGGTATGGTAAAGAAGAGTTCAGTAAAGGTGCTGCACTGAATTTACAGATACATGATTTAGATTACCTTATATTTCTATTAGGAACCCCCAGAAGCGTATTTTCACAGGGAGTTTACAAACCAGATCTTGGTGGCTGGTCACATATGAACACAGTCTTAGATTTTAATGATAATGTAAAAGGACTTGTAGATGATGGCTGGACTGTAAAAGGAAAATTTCCATTTACAATGGTTCTAAGAATTATTTGTGAAAAAGGTTCCATAGATTGGATTTTTAGAGCAGGTGAAAATTTGGAAGAAAGGGCACAGCAATCTCCTATTACGTTATACAAATCTGATGGCTCTGCAGAAGTTTTGGAAGTCAGTAAAGAAGACCCATATTTTTTAGAAGCAAAATATTTCATTGACTGTCTGGAAGAAGGCAGAGATATAAATAATGCAACTCTTGAAGATGGGAAAAAATCTCTTGAACTAGCTTTAGCTTCAATAGAATCTGCAAAAACAAATAGAGTTGTCCAGCTAAAATAATGGACATTGTTAAAAACAGCATATACAAAAAAATATATGAATTAGCAGTTAATACTAAAGTTATCAATACACATTCGCATCATTTAGAGGATATTTTTTTTAGAGAATTTAATCTTGATAAGCTTTTAGTCAATACATATATAGACTGGTGTGGAGTAAAATTTAATACCTCAAAAAAGTCGAGGGGAAATTACATCAGTAGAGTTAGATTTAAGTCATACTATATATGGCTACAAAAGGCTTTAAAAAAGATATATAAAATAAATGAAGACCTGTCTGCCAAAACATGGGATTATTATTCAGAAATTATTTATGATAATCACAAAGAAGCTGGCTGGCATAAAAAAATTTTAAAGGATCATTGCAATTATGAAAAAATTATTTTAGATGCTTATTGGGATCCTGGGAGCAATAATAATAATCCTGACATATTCCTTCCTTCATTTAGAATCAATCCATTGTTTTTTGGTTACAGCAGGGATGTTTTTGATCATAATGATAATAATGTTTTTAAACTTTATAATAAAGAATTTTTTGATATAGACGATTACATTTTATTCATAAGAAAATTAATAATAAATAAAATAAAAAATGGGTGCATCGCATTAAAAAATGCTATGGCTTATGACAGAGATATAAATTATGAAGAGTTTTCTAAAACTGAAGCCCAGAATGTTTTTAAACATAAGTCACTTAAAAGGGATGATGTCAGAGCTTTTCAAGATTATGTATTTTATGAAATATGTAAACTGGCAGCAGAATTTGATATTCCAATACAATGTCACACTGGTCTGGGTTGCTTTCATAAAACCAATGCTTTGAGTATGTTAAATATTATAAAAGCAAATCCTGACACCAGGTTTGTTTTATTCCATGCAGGATTCCCCTGGTCCGATGATATTGTAGGCCTGTTGCATGGATTTCAAAACGTTTACTCTGACATTTGCTGGCTCCCTTTACTCTCCCCGACAGCTGCAGAAAGCATAACCCACAGATTAATAGAGGTAGGCACAGCAGAAAAGATTAGTTGGGGTTGTGACACCTGGACATCGGAAGAAAGTTATGGCGCAAGAATCGCTTTAAACGACCTGCTGGCAAAGGTTTTGTCGAAAAAGATAGAAAATGGTTACCTTAGCATTGATGATGCTGGATGTATCGTTGAAAATATACTTTACAACAATCCAAAGAGCTTATATAAAATTTAATATTGTGCCTAAAATAAAAAAATGAAGAAAAAATGAGGAATATACATTAAATGGATCTTTGAATTCAGATACTAATTCATCTACAAATTGGTTCGAAATTTAGTAACCCGGGGCAGCAAAAAGCTTATTTAATATCAAACTGGTATTTTCTGATATTATTGGGTAATGGATTATTTGTTTTGATGTCGAGGCTAAACTTTCAAGATTATGGTGTTTTTATATTTTTTCTATAATACTTCCGTATAATTACAAAAACAGCCAGTATTACTATAAATATAACAGCTATTTCCATTGAAATAAAAAGACTGTAATTGGCTACAAATCTAATTATAAAAGGAATTATGCTGCCACTTGTTATTCCTGTAACAAGAAATATGGTCAAAACAATATCTTTTCCTGAGTTAAAAATCCTACCCGTAGAGGAAATTAAAAGTGGTGGTATACCTGAAAAACCCAGACCCGTAATTATTGCCCCAATAAAATTTATTTTCTGCCCTGCAGGGAAAATTAAAAGGGTTAATCCGATTATGCTAATAATAGATAAACCTATCAATAAATTACCGGACCTAAATTTATATGATAAAAAGCTTACCAGTAGTCTTCCAATAAGTACCCCAATCCAGAACAGGGATACAACAAAACTGGCACTATAAAGATCAAACAACTTCTCGATTCTAAAAAAAGTTGGTGCCCAGGAAAAAACTGTTACCTCTGACATGGCATAGAAAAGGTATATAACTAATGTAAGGATCAAATATATATTGATATTTTTATTTTTAAATAATTCTTTCATGGATATAGTTTTTGTTTCTGTTAATAAGCCTTTCTTAACTTGCTTTCTTTTATTTTTAAGAAGATAAGATATAAAAGTAATTATCGAAAGACCTATAACTGCCAGATAAATCAGCTTCCAGTTTATTTGCCTTTTTACCAGACTTGAAGAAAAAAAAGGTGATACAAGTGCACCAATTGCACCGAAGCTGTACCCCAGGTTAACAACGCTATCTTTGTTCTTTACTCCTCCTTCCAGCATGCTGGTATTTGCATTCATAAATATAATCCCTAAAAGAAGACCGGAAATAAAATACAGAATATAGAAAATAATTAAGGACAACGAAAAAATCAATCCTGTTAATACGAGTATTAGCAGGACGTATGTCCATATAACTACATTGATAATTATGAATTTTCTATTTAATAAAGCAAGAACCAGAAAGCCTGAAACTTCTCCAGTTAAAAAAAGTGTAGTTATAAAATTCATATTTTCAGGTGATATATTGAAATAGGCACTTATATCCAGAAGAATAGGACTTGCAAGCATCATATGAAATGAGAAAATAAATAAGGAAAAAAAATTAGGAAGCTCCATTAAATAATTTTTAAAATGAGTTTCTTCCAAATTAATATTACTGATAGCATTTTTAAAACAAAACTTTTTTATTGTATCTTAAATCTATCTATTATTCTATAATTTTAAAATGACATCAGCAATTCGGAGCTTTGACAATTTGTCTGTATTGTTCTAGAATATTTTGATATGGTTAAGATATAATGTTTATATTTAATGCTGAAAAATATTATATCATAATAAAAAATTTTTTATTTGTGAACTGAATTATAAAATTTTCTAGGCTATTGATTGTGGAATTTTGGTATATTAAATATTAAAATTCAAAAATTATATTTATTAACATAATAAAAATTTTATTTAAATTTTCCAGAGCTTAATAACAGATATTGAGTAATTGAGGAAGGAGGTGTTTATTTAAGTTTAGGGGAGTTGTATTTAATATTTTTTATAGAATGAATTACTCAAATGAAAAAACTCCAAGAATTTATAAAAACAAATATAAATAAATCAAAGGGGAAAAAAATGAGGAAGACATTAATAAGTCTGGTAGTTGTAGTAATTTTTATTTTGGTTTTTTCCTTTAGCGGTTGTGCTCCAGCAGCAGAAGAACCAGCAGCAGAAGAACCAGCAGCAGAGGAACCAGCAGCAGAAGAAAAAGTTGTAAGATTTATGTGGACGGAATATGATGGTGTTGCTCCGGAATATACAACGGACCTCGAGGAAGCTTTTAATGCTGCAAATCCTGGTATTACTCTGGAGATACTTCCATTCTCGTGGAATGATTATGAAGCTCGTCTTGATACTGCTATTGCTGGTGGAGAGCCACCGGATATTGCTGTTATAGGGACCCGTTGGTTACTGAAGTATATGGATCTTGACCTGGTCGAGCCAATAGAGCAGTGGGTAAGCGAGTCAGTTCTTAATGATATAGTCGAATCAACCAAGGAAGGAGAGATTGCTGGAGAACTAATGGCTCTACCTGTTGCAGCAGGTCCAAGATTTTTGTGGTATAGGTCTGATATTACTGAAAAGCCAGAAACATTCGAGGAAATGAAAGCAATGGCAGAAGAAGTAGTAAATCCTCCAGAAATTTATGGTGTTGGTATGATAGGGACGACTCCATATGTAGAGTTAACAGAATTTGTTTACTATTTCTATGGAGCAGGCGGAGATTTCTTCGAGGTAAATGCGGACGGAACTCTAGGCAAGTGCACTGTAAACAGTGAAGCGGGAGTAAAGGCTTTAACTTTTATGAAAGAATTAGTGGATGAGGGACTTACTCAGCCTACTTATTTAAGTGATAGACGTGATGAGGTAATGCAGCTTTTCGTGAGCGGCAATATTGCGTACCATATGTCAGGTGCGTTTGTTGAATCAATGCTTAAACAGGCAGAAGTAACGTTTGAATACAGTCCGGCTTTAATGCCATATTTCGAGGGCACGGAAGATCCAGCAACAATTGTTATTACTGATTCAATCATGATGTTTAATACATCAGAAGTAAAAGCTGAAGCAGGAAAGGTTCTCGATTTTATCTATCAAAAAGAATGGAGAACTCCTTTTGATATACAAACTAATTTTCCTCCTGTAACTAAATCATCTGCAGAGGATGAATATTTCCAGACGGAATTGTTCCAGATAATGAATGAATCAATGCAGAGTGCAAAAGGCTGGCCTTTGATTGCAGAATGGCCAAGAGCAAATGATATTATTTGGGGAGCAATTGGTAAGGTATTTATAGAGAATGCTGATCCAAAAGCAGCTTTAGATGAAGCAGCAGCAGAGGTAGATGCAGAAAGGGGCATTCAGTAAATTGTAATTAACAGAGTACAATTTGAAATATAGGCTTCGGTCACAAGACCGAAGCCTATAATTTAATAAAGATTGGCAATTGTAAATGAAGGAGATAGGTTTTGGTTGGAATAAAAGGCGGGATAGCCAGACGAAGATTTATCAAAAATGAATCTATGATGGCTTATATTTTATTGTTTCCTGCTGTTATATTTTTAACTGTCTTTATATTTTATCCGGTTGTAAACGTAATAAGGATGTCTTTATCAGAAGTGGATATGTTGGGACGTTTCAAGGGTTTTGTTGGAATTGATAATTATAAACTATTGTTCGGAGATATAAAATTCTGGCAAATCCTTATGAGAACTTTTGTTTGGACCTTTATTGCAGTTTTAGTAAAAACTGTTGTTGGAATGATATATGCTTTGCTTCTCAATCTTAAATTCAAAGGACGAAAATTAGCAAGAACTTTGCTTATAATACCATGGGCAGCTCCGGTCCCAATATCTGCAATTTTGTTTCTATGGGTATATAATAATGATTTTGGGCTTTTAAATCACACACTTAGATTAATAGGGATAGCCAACCCACCATACTGGCTTGCTTATACAGAAACTGCATTTATATCTGCGCTATATGTAGATATCTGGATAGGTATACCGTTTATGGCCGTTGTTTTTTTAGCGGGACTCCAGGGCATTCCTGATGAATTATATGATGCAGGTGCAATTGATGGTGCAGGGGTATTTACAAAATTCAGGTACATTACCCTACCTCTTGTTAGACCTGTTTTAATTGTTGCAACTCTTCTTTCAACATTCTGGACATTTAATGATTTTCCCGTGCTGTGGATATTAACCAGAGGCGGTCCCATGGATACAACGGATATACTGATAACCTGGATATATAAGAATCATTTTGTATATTACAAACCTGCAATTTCAGCTGCTGGAGGTACAATCACTTTTGTGATTCTTTTGGTATTTAGTTTGCTTTATGCCCGATTTTATTTTAAGGAGGATTGATTTGAAGAGAGTCATAAATATGAGGAGTATTGCGATTATTATACTTATATTAATGTTAGCTGTGAGCCTGTTTCCGTTTTTAGTTACGGTAGTCACGTCATTAAAAGGCGCGAATGAGATTTATGAAATTCCCCCGACATGGATACCAAAGAAACCAGTATTTAAGAACTTCGTAGAAGTCTTCCAGAGATATCCAATGGGTAATTATTTTTTAAATACTATAATTATTGCAATTGGTGCAACTTTATTGAATGCTGCATTCTCAATTCCAGCTTCTTATGCTACTGCAAGACTCAAGTTCAAGGGTAAGAAGTTTTTTATGTACCTGCTTTTAATGGTGCAGATGTTCTCCCCGATAATTATAATAATTGCATTATTCAGGCAGATGTCCATACTGGGACTTTTGGATGGTCATTTAGGCCTAATAATTGTTAATGCTGTATTTACCATTAGCTTTTCTATCTGGATGTTAAGTGCTTATTTTATGAGTGTCCCGTTTGAACTTGAGGAAGCTGCGATGATTGATGGGTGCAATAGATTCCAGGCCACTTATAGAATCCTGATACCTCTTTCTATACCAGGGCTGGCTACAACTATGATTTATACATTTATTACTACCTGGAATGAATTTGTTTTTGCTCTTACATTTACTTCTACGCCTAAAATGCGGCCTTTGACTATTGGAATATATAGTTTTGTAGGTCGTTGGGGTGTGCAGTGGCAATATGTTACAGCTGCTTCTCTTTTAGGTACTATACCTATAGTATTCTTATTTATGATGGTTGAGAAACAATTGATGGGCGGCCTTGTAGGCGGTGCTATAAAGGGATAATCAATAACAAAAACATGTCTGATTCTTGAATATAAAGTAGTCCCTATTGAATTAGCAATAAACTTGGAAAAAAATGAAACTAAAAGAATAAGGCATGGCAACATTTGTCCCAGCTTCTATATTCCGGATTACCTAATAATACTGTATGGGCCAGCCGAATTTTTCATGATAGAGAGTTCCTCCGTAATATCCCCTGGCAATGATTGTAGACATTAGTGACAGTATTAATGCAAATAAAATTGCAATCAAACATGTCTTTAATGTTAGTCTTTTTTTTAAAAACAAGAAAAATAATACCAACAGTAATAACTTCGAAAATGCAATTATTATAAACTGGTCTGCTATTATTTCAGATAAAAGATTATAGACGAGCATTTTTCTATTATTGACTATTAGTATATATTTAACAAAAAAATAAATTTATTTTTACTGGTTCCTTCTAAAATTGGTTAGAGTTATTAACTGAAGAATAAAAAAAATAAATATTTTCTTAACAATAATTTCATAATCAGAAAATATTCTTTTGCTATATTTATATCAGGTTACCGGTGGTACAGCAGAATTATCATCGTAAAGAGAGGTGAAAACTATGAAAAAGAAGATAGCTATAGGGCTAGGAACTTCCATTGTAGTTATAGTCCTTATAATGACAATGGGCCTTTCTTCACTATTTGCAGATACGCAGTCGGAGGAAGACAGTGACCAGTCCTTTATCTGCAGGTGTGGTGAAGCAGTCCAAAAAGGCTTTGGCGTCATATCAGAAGCCATACAAAAACTTCTGGGTATGAGCAGGGAAGAGATACAACAAGAGCGCCAGGAAGGCAGTAGTTTGGTCAAAATTGCTGAAAGTAAAGGTTTTAAAGCAGAAGAAATTATTAATACTATACTGGAGGCAAAAAAAGACAGGCTGCAGGAAGCTGTAGAAGAGGGATGTCTGACCCAGGAACAGGCCGATGAGAGAATGGAATTAATGGAAGAAAGAATTAAAGAAAAAATAAATAATAATAATCGCGGCTTTAATGGTCAAAAAGCAGGTTTTGGCGGGTTTGGCAATCGTTCCAGAAATTGCAATTAATGAAAAATAGTGTTATCACCGGTAATTTTTATATTTATAATTAAATAAATCTGAAAATTAGAGAGGTCAATTAAAGATTAAAAGTATTTTAATTTTTCCTCTCTAATTTTTTAATAATTATATTAAAAAACTCAGCTTGTTTATAAAAATTAATAGTGATAAATTAAAAATTCGTAAAAAGATAAAAAATTATAATAATAATTAAGATTAATGAAGAGAAAAATAGCTATAGTCGAAGATGATAAGAAAATAGCAGATCTGGTAAAGCTTTATCTGGAAAAGGAAGATTTCGAAGTCTTTATTGCAAATGATGGAGAAAAGGGACTTGAAATAATTAGAAAATTGGTTCCTGATTTAATTATACTGGATCTGATGCTTCCGAAAATTGATGGACTGACAGTAGCGAGAAAAGTATTCCAGGAAGACAAAATCCCCATTATAATGCTTACAGCAAAAGGTGAAGAAGTCGACAAAATAATTGGTCTTGAGATAGGGGCAGATGACTATATAACAAAACCTTTTAGCCCGAGAGAGCTTGTATCAAGGGTAAAGGCTGTGTTGAGAAGAAGCGAATCTGCAGGTAAACTTGAAAAGGACGATATAGTTGTTATAGACGATTTAGAAATAAATCCTCAAAAATTTTTAGTTAAGAAGAATGGGGAGAAAATATCCCTTACTCGTAAAGAATTTGCAATTCTACTTATTTTATCAAAACACCCTGGAAGGGTTTTTTCACGTCAGGATCTTATGAATCAGATATATACTATAGATGATGAACCGGTTTTTGACAGAACGGTAGATGTTCATATTTCAAATTTAAGAAATAAGCTAAAAGATAGAAGTCAGAAACTAATAGCTACAGTAAGCGGCATAGGATATAAGTTAAAGATAAATGATGAAGATTAAATTAAGCCTTAAGGCAAAACTTATTCTTGCTTTTTTAGCAATTCTTGTTTTTTCCATGATGGTAGTATTATTTTCTACCAGGTTTGCCCTGTTACAGCATTTCCAGCACTCATGGAAACAATATGGATATGAAATGGGAATGGGAGGGCCAAGATTTTTAGCTACAATAAACTGGTCTCTTTTTATTGTTGGTTCCGCAGGAACGGTACTTGCCTTTATTCTGGGATACTTTTTCAGCCAGAGTTTTTTAAGACCGATAAAAGAAATAATTGCAAAGGCTAAAAGCATTTCATCAGGAAACTATAAAGCACGAATAGAAATAAAGACAAACGATGAAATGGACGAGCTTGTTGATTCTTTAAATCATATGTTTGAAAGTCTTGAAAAGATTGAAAATTTAAGGAGAGACTTAACAGCAAATATGTCCCATGAACTTTTAACCCCTCTTACAAACATTTATGGATATCTGGAAGCGCTGCAGGATGGATTAATAAAAGATGAAGAACATAAAAGAAAAACAATTAATATAATTAAAGAAGAAGCGGAAAAATTAATTGCTACCATAAAAGAGTCAAAAAGGTTATCGCTTCTTGAATCTGAGAATATTTCTTTAAATCTAAGAAAAGTGGATATAAATAAGTTACTGGAAAAAATAATTTTAAGTTTCATTCCGGATATAAAAGCTAAAGTAATAAAAGTAAATAAAGAATTGGACGGGGCATTGCCCCCGATTAAAATAGATCAGCTCCTGACGGAGCAGGCTCTCTCGAATATATTAAAAAATGCTATAAAGTATTCTCATAAAAATGGAATAATTGAGTTAAAAACACAAATAGAAAAAAATTATCTTAAAATTTCTGTAAAAGACCATGGTAAGGGTATAAGAAAAGAAGATATGCCTTTTATTTTTGAAAGATTCTACAGAGGAGATAAATCAAGACATGATGAAGGTATTGGAATAGGCCTCACTATGGCACAGCAAATTATTAAAATACACAAAGGCAAGATCGAGGTTAGCAGTAATTTCAAACAGGGCAGCATCTTTACTGTTTACCTGCCCCTGGGTTTACAGGCTTCTTAATTATCAAGTATGGATTTGTTTTATATTTTTCAATTATGCTATGCGTAAGTGAAGAACAACTTAGTTTATATATGTCACTCTTTAAGGGAAGAACTGACATATATGCCAGAAGATGGGAAAAACATGGAAAAACCGGATACACACCTGCATATAGTTTTGATTGGGATGAATATTTAAAACACAGGGCAGGCGGCGGTAATTTTCATAATTTCAATAAAAAGGAAAAGATACCGCTTACAAGACCTGACAAATTTCTTAAAGAAAAATCTTATTTTTATAAATAGCGAATATATTATAAAGCAGAAAGTAGGCAGAAGTATTACCGTAAAACAAATATATTATAGATTGCTTCAATTTTATTAAATGTATTATTTTAATTTCACCTTTATCATAAAAGTTCTTGTTGCAGACCAGTCCGGCCCACCAGTATACATAAATGCACAATTGCCAAAATAAAAGTTGCCTGCGGATAAATTGTTAAAATATGCTGCATTCATTCCTGTGTGATATAATTTTAAAATAAATGGAAATACTCTCTAAATTCAAGAAACAAAAAAAGTTAGCAGGGTTTTTTAATACAGTTATGTCTATTGTTCTGGCTGTTACTATTTCTCTATCTTTACATGCCTGCAGTATAGACAGGCCGTTTATAGGGGAAACCGAAACTGCAATTCAGCAAACTACCACGGAAAAAACAGTACGTTCTGAAACGGATCCAGCTGATGAAACAGCTGTAATATCACTTGTAGAAGATTTCGGATATGTCCTAAAAAAAGTTTCTTTAATATCTCCTTCAGCAGCACAGGATATTGAAGAAAACTATGGAGATTTTGTCTCTCCAGAATTAATCACTAAATGGAGGAATGATCCTCTAAAAGCACCTGGCAGATTAACCTCAAGCCCCTGGCCGGAACGTATAGATATTAGTACTGTTGAAAATATAGCTTCATATTCTTACCTGGTAAAAGGAGACATAATTGAAGTTACCAGCGCAGAAGAGGAACAGGGCGGTACAGCCAGTTGGCGGCCGATTGAGCTCATAATTGAAAAAAATGGTAGCTGTTGGCTGATTGTCGAAGTCTCAATAGGAGAATATGCCGATATGCCTGCTGCTGACCGGGAAACTTTTGTCTCTTATGATAAAGGGATTTCATTTAAATATCCGGAAAAATTTCCGGCAAAATATATTTATCCTGAGTATTGGCCGCCCCGGATCAGTGCATCTGCTGAAAAGAATACGCTTGACTGTCCCGTAACATCAGCTGAGAGCAGTCTGCCTCAACGAATAATACTCAAAACTATTAACAACCAGATCTACTGTATACGTGCTTTAAGCGAAGGCGCGGCAGGTTCTGTTTATACAGATTATTCCTATTCGTACATCTTAGACGATAGAATTATTACAGTAAATTTAGTTTTACGATATCCTGGTTGTTCAAACTATGATGACAGACGAAAAACAGAATGTGAACAGGAACGCCAAACTTTTGATTTAGATAATATAATTGATCAAATTACCCAAACAGTGCAGTTAGGAATATAGTTGTCCTGTCTTAATCAATGAAAAGCTGTGGGATTTTTGTATCGAAATAGTAGAATAATTGATATCATAATCTATAGACATTTAATAAGCTTAAAAGGTTAAATTATTTCTTGTTTTGAAAGATATGCTAATTTTATACAGAGTGATTCATGAAGATCTCTTTAAGATGAGGAAAGTTAATTATGCAAACCCTGTTTGCAGATTATCAAAAAATAACTTGATAAAATATTTATGGGGGGGATTTAGATGATTAAAGTTAATAAGATTAACGGGCAGGAGTTTCTTGTAACAGTAGAAGAAGGAGGGAGCATTTCCAGCCACAAAGTTAGCATGGATGAGGGATATTACAGGAAGTTATCCGGAGGGAAAATAGCCAGAGAGGAACTTATAAAAAAGTCCTTTGATTTTCTTCTTGAAAGGGAATCCAAAGAATCAATACTTTCAGAATTCAATTTGAAAATAATCAAAAAATATTTTCCGGAATACGAAAAAGAAATGATGGTTTAGGGTGCAGGTGTCAGGCATTTTTTATATTTATTAGGAAGGAAAAGCAAATGTCTTCAATTGGAGATAATGTTAAAAAGCTGTTGCAGGAATTGCCGGATGGAGTTGAACTGGCGGCGGCTGCAAAAGAAAGGCAGCCAGGGGAAATCTTAGAAGCAATTGATGCTGGTATAAAAATAATCGGGGAAAATTATATTAAAGAAGCAAAACAAGCTTATGAAGCCACAGGAAGAAAAGTAAAATGGCATTTCATAGGTATTCCGCAGATTGAAAAACACGACCTTTTAAGAATAAAAAATCTGGAAATCTTTGATATGATCGAAACCATTGACTGTTTAGAAATTGCGGAAGAGGTAAACAAGAAATGTGCCAGATTAAATAAGGTGATGCCAATCTTAATCGAGATAAATAGCGGTACTGAACCACAGAAATTCGGGGCCCTGCCGGAAGAGGCACCACAGTTGATAAAAGAGATTTCAGCTCTTTCAAATTTGAAGATAATGGGACTTATGACAATGGGGCCCCGCTTCGGGAACCCAGAAAGATCACGGTCCTATTTCAAAAAGACCAAAATGCTCTTTGATAAGGTTAAAAAGATGGCCCTTCCGGGAGTAGAAATGAAATACCTTTCAATGGGAATGACAAATTCTTATAAAATCGCAATTGAGGAAGGGGCGAATATAATAAGGGTCGGGACTAAAATATTTGGAGGAAGAAAGGATTGATATATGGAAAGCTCTAATTAGTTAAAATATTCTGGTAATATAATACGATAATAATATGGGAGGGAGTATTATGAATGCTGACAATATTATTGAATTTGATACAGGGAATATGACCAGGAGCGAGCTGGAATTGATACTTGATACACTTCCAGTAGATATTACTTTTGTGGGTGAAAAAGATGAGGTCAGATATTTTAACAGGTTGAAAGACAGGGTATTTAAGAGATCTCCTTCGGTTGTTGGCCTGAAAGTGCAAAAATGTCATCCCAAAAAGAGTATAGACAAGGTCCAGGAAATACTCGACGATTTCAGGGCAAAAAAAAGGAATGTAGCTGAATTCTGGATAAACCTGAAAGGCCGCCTTATATATATCAAGTATTTTCCCATCTATGGTGATAATAATGAATATCGCGGCTGTCTGGAAGTAAGCCAGGATATTACTGAAATTAAAAAAATCGAGGGGGAAAAGAGGCTTCTCTAAGGAAAGTCCTAAAATGGTTAAACATATATAATATTTTTTCCGGGGTTGTCCAGTATTGAAAATAGTGCAAGATAGTCCCTTAGATGTCTTGTAATGAGAAAATTCTGAGTTACAAATAGTTTGGCCTTTTTACCGATTTTTTTAGCTACCTGGGGCCTGTTGATAAGGTACCTTATCCTGTATGCGGCTCCTTCGATTGAATTCACCATAAATCCTGTTCTATGATTGAAAAGCTGTATGGTTATTCCGCCAACCTCGCCGCCTATTACAGCCTTTTCCTTCCACATGGCTTCAGTGACAACCAGGCCAAAACCTTCTTTAATTGATTTCTGGATTATAACATCTGCTTTCCTCTGCAGAGCATTGATCTCAATATCGCTATTAGGCTTTAATGGAAGTATCATAATATCAGGGTCGTTTCCTGCCTCTCTTGTTACTTCTTCCAGCACTCCTTTACCCTGAGGATCATCGCTGGCAGTGCCCCCGGCAAGTATTAACCTGCAGTCTATTTCTTTCTTTACAAGTCTTGTTGCTTTTATAACCCCTACAGGATCCTTAAATCTGTCAAATCTTGAGACCTGCAGAATTATGGGTTTATGGTCTGGTATTTTAAATGGTGAAAGGACCTTTTTTATTTCATTTTTATCCATAAAGCGGTTTTTCTCACTGAGAG
>CAYOLB010000188.1:0-1712 GCA_964404675.1 uncultured Atribacterota bacterium
TGGAGAATTAAAACCTCTTTCTAAATTAAGTAAACCAGTTAATGTTCTTGAAACCAAACTTTACAGAGTTTTACAACCAAAATTAACAAATAAACAAACCTATGACTATGGCATATATAAACAAGAAGACAAAAATTATTTGATACCTCTGGAAATAATCTACCGCAACTCACTCCCTCGTGGTTCTAGTGTTTTCAAGCGATTAAAGGAGGGAATGATACACCTGAATGATTTAGGGTTGGAGGAATTACCAGAAGAGGGAGTTGAATTAAAACGTCCTTATCTAGATGTCTCAACCAAGCTTGAAGCAAGCGATAGATATTTATCCTGGCAGGAAGCGCAGCAAATATCACAATTATCTGATAATAAGCTAGCAGAGATTAATGCAATTACTCTCAGAATAAATCAAATAATTAGCTCAAAAGTTCAAGAAATAGGACTGAAAAATCAAGATGGGAAGTTTGAATTTGCCTTAGATGAAAAGCAGAATATCGTTCTGGTAGATGTATTGGGAACTCTTGATGAATGCAGATTTACCTATCAAGGAATGCCTGTCAGTAAAGAAATAGCTAGACTTTACTATCGGAAGAGTAACTGGTATCAGGAAATTCTTAGGGCGAAAGACGAAAATCTTACAAACTGGAAGAAAAATATGAAAATAAAACCTGAGCCACTGCCTGCAAGACTAAAAATATTGATTTCGAATATCTATTGTGCTTTTACTAATGAGGTCACTGGGAAAGAATGGTTTAATGGAATACCACCTCTAAAGGATATTTTAGAAGAAATAGAACAGTTTGCTAATTAGTAATGAAAAATATATTTTTTTATTGATACAATTGAGGAGTAATTAATATGTGGTCAGTAAGCATAGACATAGGCTTGAAAAAGGGAGTTTTGGATGCACAAGGGAAAGCAACACATCAAGCATTGCTTTCTTTGGGCTTTGCTGATGTAAAAGAAGTACGTGTAGGTAAATTGATAGAACTTAAAATAGAGGGAAAGTCAAGAGAGCAGATAGACAAACAGGTTAAGGATATGTGTGAAAAACTTTTAGCTAACCCGGTAATTGAAGATTATAGTTATAAGATAGAGGAATTCAAATGAAATTTGGTGTAGTTCAATTCCCAGGCTCAAATTGTGACTTCGACTGTTATTATGCTATAAACAACATTATGAAAATTCCAGTAGAGTGGATATGGCATAAGCAGCAAAATATTGCCGGTTTTGATTGTATTTTTTTACCAGGAGGTTTTACTTACGGCGATTATCTAAGAGTTGGGGCTATTGCCCGCCATTCTCCCATAATGCAGGCAGTCATCAATTTTGCTAGAAAAGGTGGATTGGTGGTAGGAATATGTAATGGTTTTCAGGTTTTAACTGAAGCCAGGCTTTTACCAGGAACATTAATTAGGAATGAATGCCTTCATTTTATCTGTAAACAGCAAGCTATAAGGGTTGAGAATACCAATACACCTTTCACCAAATCATTTCAAAAGCATCAAGTGTTGCAAATTCCCATCGCCCATGGAGAAGGCTGCTATTATGCCGATAAAAAGACACTAGAAAAGCTAGAAAAAAATGATCAGGTAATATTTAGATATTGCGATGCTAATGGAGGTATTTTGGAAGAATCAAATCCAAATGGCTCTTTATCTAATATTGCAGGAATTTGTAATAAAGAAAGAAATGTACTTGGTTTGATGCCTCAT
>CAYOLB010000189.1:0-6330 GCA_964404675.1 uncultured Atribacterota bacterium
ATTCATGAAAGGATACAGCTTCGTATTATACCAGAGAAAGAATCCGGTCTATCTGAAGTTAGATTCTGGCATAAAGATAAATTTTTAGGCACACAAATAGTGAAAAATAGTGACTTGAATATGGTGCAGTTTTAAAACTTAAAGTGTGCACTTTTAAAACTTAACTAACATCACGAAGCCAAACAAGACAATTTTATTGTATTCTCTATATTTTTTTACTATGTTTGTTATTTATATTGCAATATATTGTTTCTAATAAATGAATACACTTATTTACTTTTACTATAAAAATATCTATTATCAATTTTTATAATAATATCTTTGATTAAATCCTTCCCGGCTTTTTGATTTATAAGATGAATGATTTCGCCTTTTCTTATTCTTAGTTCATTAGCCCACACATGATTCTTGACTCTTACAAAAAGAGTATTATTTTGAATTTTAATAGGTTTAGTATTTCTGGCAACATTTATGGGAACCACTTCTTCCCATGATTGAAGAATTGAGTATCCGTCAATTCTTTGAACCCAATTACGGTTTTTTAGATAGGAAGAAATAATTTCTCCGATATGTTTAGGGGGAATATTTTTCATCGTTCTTCTATTGTTCCTTTTTTTACCCGGAATATTTTCGCATTTTCCAATATTTCCGTCTCTATTAAATCATCCAGACTAATACTGGTAATAAAGGTTTGCATGGCTTTGTCTTTTATTAGCTGAATTAAAAATATTCTCCTTTCCGAATCAAGTTCAGACATGACGTCATCTAATAACAAAGGAGGATATTCGTTTATTTTTTCCTTAAAAAGCTCAAGTTCAGCCAGTTTAAGTGACAGAACTGCAGTTCGTTGCTGTCCCTGTGAACCGTAAAGTCCTAAGTTGATTTCGTTGTTCATAATAAAATAATCGTCTCGGTGAGGGCCAACAGTTGTTATTTTGAGATTAAAATCTTTTTCTTTAGCACTCTTTAGTTTATATTCCATAATTTTACTAATTTCCTCTTTATCATCAGTGTAAGTGGTCAGTATATTGCTGTTATACTTAAGTTTGATTGTTTCTTTGTTTTCTGTCATCATCTGATGAAATATTTTTGCTTTTTGGTTTAGTTTTTGAAGAAATTTAACTCTGTAAAAAATAATAAATGTTCCTAATTTTATGATATTTTGATCCCAAACCATTAATTGTTGGTTAATTTCCTTTTGATTTTTTATATTTTTTAATAGTGCGTTTCTTTGGAATAAAATATGATTATAATCTTTTAAGTATTGATAGTAAACCGGACTGAGATTAATAATCACTTCATCTAAAAATTTTCTTCTAATAGAAGGTGAGCTTTTAATGATTTGAAGATCTTCAGGTGTAAAGATAACTGGATTAAACTTTTTTAAAAGCCAAGATTTTTTTTGATACTTTTTGTTTATTTTTATTATTTTTTTAAGTCGGTTGGGTTGGGGTACAGGTTTCTCAATATTCTGAAGTAGAATACTAATATGAAAACATGCCTCCTTTTGGCAAATTTCTCCTAAAATATAGCTTTTATCTTGACTCCAATGAATTAAATTTTGATCATCTGTGGTTCTATAAGAGTTACCCCTCATTAAAGTATAAATAGATTCAATAATGTTTGTTTTTCCTTGTGCATTATTGCCAATAAAAATATTAAGCGAAGAATTAAAACTAATGGCTGAGTCTAAAAAATTTCTGAAATTAATGAGCCGTATTTCCTTAACATTCAAACTATATTCCCTTCCTATAACTTCTAATCCATTCTAACAGGCATTAATACATAATGATACTGTCCCTTATTATTAATTGGTAGAATCATGGCTGGATTTAAATTCTCGTTTAGTCTAATTTCTGTATGATCCGTTTTTATAATCCTTAAAACATCCATAATGTAGTGGGAATTAAAAGCAATCTCCACATATTCACCTTCCACTGTACAGGGAATTTGTTCATAAGCATCCCCAATATCAGGGGTATTCACATGAATAATGAGATCACCCCTATTTTCTCCTTTTTCTTGGGTATGATTATGAACCTCCATTGTTATCGTATTTAAATCTTCTCTTATAAATAAGGTAATTCTTTCCATCCTCTGCTTTAATTCTTCAGTTTCTACTTTAATAATAGTTTTAAATTCACTGGGAATAATTTGGTGATAATCCGGAAACTGCCCTTCAATAATCCGGGAAAATAACCTTGTCCTTTTCTTTTCTTCCTCTGGATCCAAAATAAACACAACTTGTTTTTCCTCTATCCCTATCTCTATAATATTATCTCCATCAAAAGCAAGTAATTTGAATAATTCAGATAGTGCACGCTGAGGAATAATTACTTCAAATTGATTTTCTATTTTTAATTTATCTTTTCCACTTATTTTTATATTTTTTAGTGCTAATCTATGACTATCAGTAGCGGCAATTTCAATCCCCTTTTCTACACTTTTGATTAGTACCCCATTTAAAAAAGAACGATTTTCATCCCTGGAGGAAGCAAATATTACTTCTTGTATTGTTTCTTTTAATAATTTTTGTGGCAACCTTAATTTTGCCTTACTTTGAATATTCGGGAAAGGAGAAAATTCTTCAGCTGAAAAGCCAAGAATTTTATATTTGGAAGAATCTTCTTCTTTAATATGAATAATATTATCTTCCCCTGCTTCGATTTCAATATTTCCTTCTGGAAATTTTCTAATTAAATCACCAATAATTTTATTAGGTATAACAACGGAACCGTGTTCTACAACCTGGGCAGTTATATAACAATCAATCCCTATTTCTAAATCGGTTGAAAAAAGATGAACTTTATGGTCTTTTGTTACTTCAAAAAGTATACCACTATAGATTGGTAGACCGAGTTTATTTGAAATTGCCTTTTGGACCATTTGAATACCATTTATTAGGCTTTTTTGGGAACATATAACCTTCATTGTTTTCTCCTCTGTATCAAATTTTAAATCTTATGTATTTTTTATAAAAAATAGTCATAGTAGTAGTAAAGATGTTAATTATGTTCATAAATTATATCTATGTCATATTTTTATAATAACGAGCTTGTGGAAATCATTCTGAATAACTACCTTTTCTCTGCACACTGTTCACTATTTTTAAAAAAAGTTATTATTTTTTAAAGATTATTGGAAATATTTTGGATTCTATTAGTCAAACGGTCTATATGATATTTAAGTTTTTTGTCATTTTTTAATTGTTCTTTAATTTTATTACAGGAGTGGATAACAGTCGTATGATCCTTTCCCCCAAATGAATCACCAATTGCTGGCAAAGAATAGTCTGTTAATTCCCTTGATAGATACATGGCGATATGACGCGCAGTAACAATGTTTTTTGATCTTTTTTTAGATAGCAAAACACTTGGTTTCATATTAAAATAAGCCGCAGTATATTGTTGAATCAGCTGGATAGAAACCTCTTTTTCCTCAATAGGAATAAAATCTTTTAAAATCTGTTTGGCTAAAACAAAATCTACTTCTGTCTGGGTTAAAGTTGCATAGGCATTTATTTTATTTAAGGCTCCTTCTAATTGCCGAATATTAGAAGGGATTTTATTGGCAATATAATGAATAATTTCATCAGTAATCTCTAACTGACAACTCTGTGCCTTTTTTTGTAAAATAGCAATTCTTGTTTCTAGATCAGGTGCTTGAATATCAGTAATAAGACCCCATTCAAATCTAGAAATTAATCGATTTTCTAAATTAGTAATTTCCTTAGGAGAACGATCAGAAGTAATCACAATTTGTCTATTTGCATTATAGAGAGCATTAAAAGTATGAAAAAATTCTTCCTGTGTTCTCTCCTTCCCTGCCAAAAACTGAATGTCATCAATTAGGAGGATATCGAAATTACGATATTTTTCCCGGAAAGATTCAGTAGCATCATCTCGGATAGAATTAATAAGTTCGTTGGTAAATTTTTCAGAAGAAATATAAGCTATCTTAACAGGGTGAGCAGAATTTTGATGAATCACATGATTGCCTATACCATGCATGAGATGGGTTTTACCTAACCCAACCCCGCCGTATACGAATAAAGGATTATAGGATTTAGCCGGCGACTGGGCGACAGCATGACAGGCAGCCTGTGCAAAGCGATTGCTATCCCCTACTACAAAGTTGGAGAAAGTATATTTATCATTTAGACCAGTTTTGTCATATATTTTTTGAAATAGTTCTTGATTTGTTTTCTCTTTCTTGCTTTTGCTGTGGCTATGATTTTTGCCCGGATCAATCTGGAATTTAATTAGAACAGTATCATCCAAGCCAATCTGATCCATAAGGATATTCTTAATGAGTTGATAATAATTTTTTTCCAGCCAGTTTTTACAAAATTGGTCAGGTACTGACAAAACTAACTCATTATTTTTAAAATCAACATATCTTACCCGGGAGAACCAGGTACTAAACATTTGTGGACTTGATTTTTCTTGTATAGCCCGTAAGACCTGTTCCCATTGCTCATTAAATTGATAATAATAACTCATATTTATCCTTTTGAAGAAAAAAATATTATACAGTATATTCGTTAAACCATCAAAAGTGTTTTAAAAGCTTCATAAATGTTATTCACATTATTAACAATTTCCTGTGGAAAACAGTTAAAATAAGATTATTTAGGAAAAACATTCAGTTTAGAAAAAATATTTATTTTGTCCTTAAAAGCTTCATCTTCTTTAATGGTAAAAAATAAAGGGTTTTTGATAAATTCACAATTTATTAACAACTGTGGAAAACAATTAAGAATATGAGTCTATCTCAACTACAAGTTCAGAATCATATCTAAAATTACCTTGTTTATGTAATCATAACAAATATATAAACTATAAGTAAAGAAATTTTTTTGAAAAGAAATTTTTTTAAGATTGCTGTCTTTGACTAGATCAAAAATTTAAACCTTAGGATATTGTTAAATGAATATAGAAAGATACGAATTAAAAAAATGACTTAAAATTGTAAATATATTTAATATAAACAATAACTTGCATTGGTAAAAAAAATAAGGTAGACTATTGCATTATTTGACATCATTATATTAATAAAGATATAATTTTCATTGTTGTTATTTTATCATTTATTATAATAGTATATGGCAAGAATTTTTGCAAAAGGAGAATAAATTTTAATGAAGCGTACTTATCAGCCTAATACCCGTAAGAAATTAAAAGTTCATGGATTTCGTAATCGCATGAGTACTCGCAGCGGAAGACTTATTTTAAAAAGAAGAAGAAAAAAAGGAAGGAAAAAATTAACCGTTTCTGGTTAGTAAACATACCTTGACCATTCAAAAATTAAAAAAGAGTGAGGAATTTAGATACGTTTTTACAGTCGGAACCAAAAAAGAGGGCAAATATTTTTTGCTGTATATGGCGCCCAAAGAACAAGCCGGAAACAGGGTTGGGTTTATCGTTAAAAAGAATATTGGAAATGCAGTACAGAGGAACAAGATTAAGCGAATATTGAGAGAAATTTGCTGGAACAGATGTAATCATTTGCTTTCCAGTTATGATATTGTTATTATGGCCAGGAAGAAAATTATGAATGCTCGGTTTGGGGAGATTGAAATTGAATTGGAAAGATTGATGCAAAGATAATAGCAATGTGTTTATAAAATAGATGGTAGAATATTTTTGAATGAGTAAATTAATCATAATCTTAGTTATTTTTTATCAAAAGTATATTTCTCCCTTAAAACCCGCATCTTGCAGGTTTTACCCCACTTGTTCAGATTATGCCATTCAAGCTATCCGGAGATTTGGCTTTGTAAAGGGAACTTATCTTGCTGTCAGTAGAATATTGCGCTGTCATCCATATCATGCGGGTGGTTATGATCCTGTTCCAGAAAAAGTGGTAACTAAAAAAATAGACTAAATTGAGATTATAAGAATATCATAAACAGCAATAAAAATGTATCATTATCATTGGATGATGATAAACAGAAAAGGAGATTAAGATATTGGGATCGATTTGGAGTTCATTAATTGGCCTAGTCGAACAGGTTTTGGTTTTTTTATATGGGTTTACCCACAATTATGGGGTAGCCATTATTTTACTGACCATTATTATCAGGGTCCTTATGTATCCACTGATGCAAAAACAGATGACTTCTATGAGGGAAACACAAAAGATTCAACCCCTCATGCAGGAAATCCAAAGAAAATATAAGAATGACAAAGAAAAGATGAACCAGGAATTAATGAGGCTGTATAAGGAACATAAGGTAAACCCCATGGGTGGCTGTTTACCTCTTATTGTTCAAATGCCAATTTTAATTTTATTTTTTCAGGTTTTAAGGGAATTTGAATACCATATTCC